>JAJFGT010000253.1 GCA_021776015.1 Alphaproteobacteria bacterium | reverse complement strand
AATTCTATATTAGAGGATTAGGCTTTTATCGTGGCACTAAAACCCAAAGATATTGAAGAGGTTTTATCTCGTATTATCGATCCCGTGTCTGGGGGCGATATTGTAAGTGCAGGAATGATTTCGGGCCTTCAGATTTTAGAACACAATGACATCGTCTTCTTGATACAGGTCGATCCTGCTATAGGTGTTGATTTGGAACCCCTACGACAAGAAGCTGAGCAGGCAGTTCAGTCTTTAAAAGGGGTTGGGCGTGTTTCTGTAATTTTGACTGCAGAAAAGCCTCAAGATGTTCAAAAAAAAGAGAAACCTCAAGGTGTCGCTGATCCTCATAATATGCAAAAAAATCCTCCTTTAGTCCTTCCATTTGAAAAGATAATTGCTGTTGCTTCTGGAAAAGGGGGGGTCGGAAAATCAACAATTGCAGTAAATTTAGCGATATCCTTAGCAAAAAAAGGGAAAAAAGTTGCAATATTAGATGCTGATATTTATGGCCCTTCTCTTCCTAAATTAATGGGAATAGAGCATATAAAACCTAGCTCAGATTCTAATCAAAAACTTATTCCTGTTTTAGCCTGTGGCGTAGGAATCAGTAAAGATATCGAGGTTGGTGTGATGTCAATGGGGCTCCTTGTTGATCCAAGCTCTCCTATGATTTGGCGAGGGCCTATGGTGCAAAGTGCTTTGTACCAATTATTACGAGATGTGAATTGGGATGGGTATGATATTTTGATCATTGATATGCCTCCGGGAACAGGCGATGTTCAATTGACATTAGCACAAAAAATTAATGTAACCGGCGCACTGATTGTTTCAACCCCCCATGATCTTGCTCTTTTGGATGCACGAAAAGCTATTGAAATGTTTTATAAAACGAATGTTCCTGTTTTAGGGATGATTCAAAATATGTCGGTACATACATGTTCAAATTGTGGACATGAAGACTTTATTTTCGGAGAGCATGCCGTTGAAATATTAGCAAAAGAATATGATCTTCCTCTTTTGGCTTCAATTCCCCTGTCTCATGAGACTCAAAAAGGGCTAAGTCAAACCTGTCAAACTCTTTTGTCTGAAATACTAGGGTAGGTTTTTTTATGTCCTCATCTTCCTTTCCCCCTATTCAAGTTATTACAGGTCCAACAGCAAGTGGAAAATCATCATATGCTTTGGAAATTGCTCGTGCTTGTAACGGAGTCATTATTAACGCAGATTCTATGCAAGTTTATAAGGATTTACCTATTCTCACTGCTCAACCGTCTCCAGTGGAACAGCAATCTGTTCCTCATCGGCTTTATGGTATTTTGGATGGAGCGGAGCGTTTCAATGCTATGCGATGGAGAGATATGGCGTGTAGAGAGATAGTCTCTTGTTTTGAAAACAAACAAACCCCTATTCTTGTGGGAGGGACAGGCTTTTATTTAAAAGCCTTGATGGAAGGCTTGTCTCCAATCCCTGATATTCCTCTTGAGATCAGAGAGTTTTCAACAAAACTTCAGGAAAGAATTGGGACTCCTGGATTCTATACTCTTTTAAGTGCTCGCGATCCTACGCTTTCTAAAAAAATAGATCCTTATAATAAACAACGCCTCATCCACGCATGGGAAGTACTTGAAGCTACAGGAAAATCCCTCTCATATTGGCAATCTCTTCCCAAAGAAACCCCCCCGAAAGAGTGGGTGTTTGAGGTAACAGTTTTTTCTCCTCAGCGTGAAAAACTCTATGACTCTATAGAAAAACGATTTGATGCTATGTTAGAGAATAATGTTATGGAGGAAGTCATAGAATTGATCCATCGTATTCAAAAAGGTGAGGTTGATGAGCATGCTACCATTCTTGTCGCCCATGGTTTCCGAGCTCTTCGAGATGTTCATCTTGGTCATAAAACTTTGGAAGAGGCACGGAATATTGGAATCATTGATACTCGACACTATGCAAAGCGCCAATTTACATGGTTTAAAAATCAGTTAAAAGTAGAAGGCGCTATAAAGTCTTTGTCATATAAGGATTCTTTTTAAGAGACGGACTGTTGCTAAAATACAACAGATGTTAATATTTTGGGTAAAAAATAGATAAAAATAATAAAAACACTTCATTCTTACAAAAATAATTGTTAAAACATACGCTAGCTTTACCCCTTGGATTCTTAGGGATATTGGATTTAATTTAATTTGAACATTGGACCATGAAGGGGATGATGAAATGAAAAAAATAATTGCAGTTATATGTCTTGTAGGAGCTTCTGTTGCTTTATCAGCATGCGGAAATACAGGAATGGGTTACGTAGATACGCAACCACCTTACACACAAGAGCGCACAGCATCATATGATGAGCCTGTTGCAGCACCTACTCCTGCTCCTGTACGGACAGCGACACCTGTATTTGAAACACGTGTTTTGAAATAATTCGAAATTCTTTATAGAATTTTATTAAAGAGCCACCTTCGGGTGGCTTTTTTGCTTTTCTGTCTTGGTATTAAAGCAGTATACTTTCTTATAATGATTCGTACACTTTCCTTACTCTCTCTCATTCTTTGGTTGATAGCCTTTTTCTTCAGCTTTACATGCTTTTCTACTTATAATAGTGAAATGGCAGGAGGATCTGTTTTAATACTCCTTTTGGCAGGGTTTATAGCTCTTTACACGGGATTAAAACAAGATAGAAAAACAGATCCATATTCTTGGTACATACCAAAAGACCCAACACTTTTTCTTGGAGGACTATTCTGGGTTTTAGTACTGGGCAGTGTCTTTTGGTCACAGATTCCATGGATTAGTTTTGTACAATTTTTGATATTTTCTTGTTTTCCTCTAAGTCTTCTTTTCTTTTTTCGCCATAAAGATCACTATCTAGCGGATATAACATTTGTCAGATGCGCTCTTATTATCATGATGGTTTTGTTGTCAGGAATGGCACTCTTCCAATATTATTTTATGCCTGAGATGTTATCTACAGGGCGTGTTAAATGGCCCCTACAAAATCCAAATAGTTTAGGCGCTGTCTTTTCTCTAGGTGCATTCTTGGCGTTATGGCAGTTTTTAAAAACACGCTCTATATGGCTTCTTGCCTCACTATTTCTTATTATATTAGGAATTATTTTAACAGGAAGCCGTGGGGCTACCCTTAGTTTTGTTTTTGGAAGTGCTGTAGCATTTTTCCTTCTAAGGCAAGAAATAATGGTGTCTATTTCTCTTCGGACTGTTTGGCCTAAGATTGGAATCTTTATTGGAGTTTTAGCTGCTGTCTCTTATTTTATTAGTGCAACAGGGTTGCACCCGAGTAATATGGCTATAAATTCAACTCTTCAGACCGTGATTGGAGATTATCCTTTATTATGGTCACGAGAAGATTTAT
>JAJFGT010000252.1 GCA_021776015.1 Alphaproteobacteria bacterium | reverse complement strand
GTTCCAACCGTTGGAGGAGAAACAAACTTCCATAAAAGTTATAATGGAAATATCCTTGTGAACGCCATGACTGTGGGTCTCGCGGATCAAGATAAAATCTATTATGCCCGCGGTGCCAAGCCCGATATGCCTATTGTCTATATTGGAGCTAAAACAGGACGAGATGGGATTCACGGTGCAACCATGGCATCAGCTGAATTTGGAGATGGAAATGAAGAAAACCGTCCTACTGTTCAAGTGGGAGACCCTTTCACAGAAAAGCTTCTTTTAGAAGCCTGCCTTGAGTTGATGCAAGAAGATATGATCGTCTCTATACAAGATATGGGCGCGGCAGGCCTCACCTCTTCATCTGTAGAAATTGCAGACAAAGGTGACATTGGCGTAGAGCTTGAACTTGATCATGTGCCTCAACGTGAAACTCTTATGAGCCCCTATGAGCTCATGCTATCTGAATCCCAAGAACGGATGCTCATGATTCTCAAACCGGGATCAGAGGAAGAGGCTAAAAAGATTTTTGATAAATGGGATTTAGATTTTGCTGTGATTGGACGGACAACAGATGATAAACGTCTAAAACTCAATATGTATGGACAATGCTGGTGCGATATTCCTGTTCCTCCATTGGTTGATAAGTCTCCTATTTATGACCGCCCTCAAGGAGACGCTCCCAAACCAGATTCTTTAGATGAAAAAGGTTACCCCCTTCCTAATAATGATCTTATTGGAGCCCTCAAAACGATTATCTCTTGTCCTGACATGGCTTCTAAACGTTGGATTTGGGAACAGTATGATTCACTTGTAAGAGGTGAAACGACTGCCAGTTCAGGGCTTATAAAAACACAATCAGGGACAGCCGCCGATTCAGCTCTGGTTAAAATTCCAGATCACAACAAAGCTCTCGCTATAACAACAGACTGCACACCTCGTTATTGCTTTGCCAATCCTTTTGAAGGAGGAAAACAAGCCGTTGCAGAAAGCTATCGAAATATCTCTGCCACAGGAGCGACCCCCCTTGCCATTACAAATAATCTCAACTTTGGAAACCCAGAACGTCCAGAGATCATGGCACAATTTGTAGGAAGTATTGAAGGGATTGCGGAAGCCGCTAAAGAACTTGATTATCCTGTCATTTCAGGGAATGTATCTCTTTATAATGAAACGAATGGAGAGGCGATTCTTCCAACGCCTGTCATTGGAGGCGTGGGACTGATTCAAGATCAGACACAAGCCATGGGCCTTGCTTTTTACTCAGAAGGAGAAACACTTCTTTTGATTGGGGGCAGAGGAACAGATTTAGGACAATCTCTTTATCTTCGTGAAATTCATACTGTTGAATCAGGAAATGCACCCACTGTTGATCTGGGAAAAGAAAAACAAAACGGATCTTTTATTAGAGACCTTATCCTAAGGGGTGAAATCACCGCCTGTCATGATGTCAGTGATGGGGGTGTTCTTCTAACTATTGCAGAAATGGCGATGGCTTCTGAAATGATTGGTGCCAAGGTCAAAGTTAATGACAATGAAGTTTTTTGGTTTGCAGAAGATCAATCTCGCTATGTTGTCACAACACGCTCGCCAGAAAAAATAATGGCTGCTTGTGCTGAACATTCCATCGAATGTTTGGAATTAGGCATTACACAGCAAAAAACACTGGATATTGCGGGGCAGTCCATTGACATTTCAGAGCTCATTAGGCTCAATGAAGCTTGGTTAATAAACTATATGGACGGATCATAACATCATGGCAATGAACGCAGAAGATATTGAACGTATGATCCTTACTGGTATTGAAAATTCTGAAGTACGTATTGAAGATTTACGAGGAGACGGCGAACATTATGCTGCCTATGTCTCATCCCCTTCTTTTGAAGGCATGCCTCGTATCCAACAACACCAAATGGTTTATGCTGCCTTGAAAGGTAAAATGGGAGGAGAGCTTCATGCTCTTCAACTTCATACATCCGTCAAAAATTAAACAATCAAAAAATAATTAGAAAGAATCTCCCATGGAAAACATTATTGAAGAACGCATTAAAAAACATATTACAGAAAATGACGTCGTCTTATATATGAAAGGTACCGCTGCTTTTCCTATGTGTGGATTCTCTGCAGCGACAGTACAAATCCTATCTCAACTTGCCGTACCTTTCCAAGATTTTAATGTTCTGGAAGATGCCGATATCCGTCAAGGTATTAAAGATTTTTCAAATTGGCCAACAATTCCCCAACTCTATATCAAGGGAGAATTTATTGGAGGATGTGATATTGTCCGTGAAATGTATGAGACAGGAGAACTTCAAGAATTTTTGCAAGAAAAAGACGTTCCCTTTAATACCACAGCACAAACCGCCTAGTAAGAGTTATATTAAATCTGGTGTTGTGCTCTTTATAAGGGTATTTCGAACTTTTTTAGAGTCCTATACAATTCTACACGGCCAATTTCGAGTCTATCAGCTATTTTTTGTTTGCTCTCATTATTCCCCCTTGATCTATCAAGGGTTGTTTTTAGATATAAAAAGTCAAATAATATTTTATTTTCTTGTCTTGTTAGCCTATCGGATAAAGAAAAATCAGTCGTAATTCGAGCAAGACGATCACAATCCAAATCATTAGATCCAATTCTTGTTATCACCCTCTGAGCATCACGATGAAGAGCCTCTATACCGTTCTTTTGCAGATAACGATTATATTTTATAGTTGAAACCTGCCTGCTATTGAGCCCCTTTAAACTAATATCAAGACGATTTGCTATAGCTTGATCATCCTCTCCCATTCTGCTCGCTATATTAAAAACTATGTTTGTATAGCTATGGTTTACTAAGGTTATAAAGTCGGCATGTGTAAGATCTAGAGATGAAGCAAAATTATCTATAGTTTTAAGAATATGATCCAACTCAAAATCAACAACTCCTTTTATCAAGCTCTTAAAATCATCTTGGAGCAGTTTATTAGCTTTTGTGGGATTCGTTATGTCTTTATATCTATTCATATTAGGAAAGATGTATAAATACGTATAATCACTATGTCAAGAAAGAACTCTTGAGAAAAAATAGTATTCTCAAATTTGCAAATATATTGATAAATAAAGTATAATAATATTATGTATAAATTTGTTCATTGGAAAAGATATGGTTGATTCATTAGAAATACATAGCTCCTGTGATGGAGCACTAAGTCCAAACGCAGGCTGTCGGACAAGTTATAGTGCTGAAATAGATCAAAACCTTCCAGATCCTAGCAATCCTATTGAAAGAACGATGGGAGCAACAGGAGCATTCATGGGCGCAGCAATGGAGTTTTCTTCACCTCAGATAGCTAATTATATGATGGAAAAAGCAATGGAGCATTCTGGCCAGAATACTCTTCCTCGAGGCAAACCCCTTTCTTCTATAACATTTGATCCTAATAATATAATCCCAGATACAGAGCTAGATATGGCAGAATTAGAATATGCCGATACCGATCATCGCAGGGCGGCTTCACTTGTAGAGGGGAGTTCTCTTAATCTTGAAATTACTCTTGGGAAAATAGTTATACCGACTACTACAGATACCCAGCTTAAAAACCCTTCATATGGTAGTAATCAAACAGAAGTTATGGGATTCCAAGCAAAATTAACTTTTTAATAATATCTGCAGAAGAAGGGAATTTATATTATTTCATCTTCTCAAAAAAATATACTCAGAATATTACTGTGGTTCAACGATAGATGAACGACTTCCTTTTACTTCCCAGAGGTTATTATCATTAACCCCAATAGAAGTGATTTTTCCAATACCAGAAAGAACATCTCCAACCTTTACAGACATTGTTCCATTCGAAGATCCTGATGAAAGCAATGCTTTTCCTGGCTGTGCGCTCCGTATCATCCATACAGGAAGGTCTTTGGGATGAGTTTTTTCTGATACTTTTGTTCCTTCAGATGAAATCATTTTTGAATGAGATTCTTCTGATGATTTCTTAGGAAGATTTTGTACTGTCTTTTTACGTTTTAAACGATCAACTTCAAGCTTGAGAGCTTCAAGTTCTGCCATAAGCTCCGTAACATTATCTGTCTCTTTTATTTTCTTTTCTGATTCATTAAAAGCGGCAGAAAACATATTTTCCAAACTTGTAAGGCGTCCATTAATGGCATCAAGACGTCTTAGCATTTCATCTTGAGATTCCGTCATAGGTGTCGGAGAGATAGGAGAATGTGTATCTAGTGTCTCAATAG
>JAJFGT010000251.1 GCA_021776015.1 Alphaproteobacteria bacterium | reverse complement strand
TATACTCACACGTGCTAGACAGTTAAGGATTGCCCAATTAGAAAGAGAATAACTAAAAGAATATGACCCGATATAATATTAAAGAAACAGAAGAAAAATGGAGACAGTTTTGGGATGAAAAAAAATCATTTCATGCTGATGTCAAAGTTGATAAAGAAAAATATTATGTTTTAGAAATGTTTCCTTACCCATCAGGGCGTATTCATGTGGGGCACGTTAGAAACTATACACTTGGTGATGTTGTCGCTCGTTATAAAAAAGCGAAGGGATATAATGTTATTCATCCTATGGGATGGGATGCCTTTGGACTGCCTGCTGAAAATGCAGCTATTGAAAATAATCGTCACCCTGCAGATTGGACATATGAAAATATTGCCGCGATGCGTGTTCAGCTTAAATCTATGGGATTGTCGTTTGACTGGTCAAAAGAGATTGCGACATGTCACCCTGAATATTACCGCCATGAGCAGAAAATGTTCTTGGACTTTTACAAAAAGGGCATTGCTTATCGTAAAGAAGCTATTGTGAACTGGGATCCCATCGAGAATACGGTTCTTGCTAATGAGCAAGTTGTAGATGGAAAAGGATGGCGTTCTGGAGCGCCAGTTGAGCGTAAAAAGCTTCACCAATGGTCTTTAAAAATTACAGATTATGCTGAGGATCTTCTTGCTGGTCTCAAGACCCTTGATCGTTGGCCAGATAAAGTGAAGGTAATGCAAGAAAATTGGATTGGAAAATCTAGTGGATTGCAATTTAAATGGAATATCTCTAATTCAGATGAAAAAATAGAGGTTTATACAACACGCCCTGATACGTTGTTTGGGGCATCTTTTATGGCGCTGGCTCTGGATCACCCTTTAAGTAAAAAATTAGCCAGTGGCAAAGAGGGGTTTCAAGAATTTAAAACCCAATGTGAGGCTGTTGGTACATCTGAAGCCGCTATTGAGCAAGCTGAAAAAATTGGTTTTGATACAGGATACAAAGCAACTCATCCTCTTTTACCAAATCAAGAGCTTCCAATATATATCGCCAATTTTGTTTTAATGGATTATGGGACTGGCGCTATTTTTGGTGTGCCTGCACATGATCAACGCGACATGGATTTTGCTCGTAAATATAATTTGAGCGTTTTACCTGTTGTCTTGCCTTCTGAAGAAAATTCAGATACGTATTCGATCGAAAATGATGCTTATACTGGTGCAGGCCTTATTTATAATTCAAGCTTTCTAGATGGTTTGGATGTAGCCACAGCAAAAAAGACATTGATTGATAAAATTGAATCTCTTGGTACGGGTTTTGGAACGACACAATATCGTCTTCGTGATTGGGGGATTTCACGTCAACGGTACTGGGGGTGTCCTATTCCTATGGTGCATTGCAATGATTGTGGAATTGTCCCTGTAAAAGAACAGGATTTACCAGTTAAACTTCCAACTGATGTGAGTTTTGATAAACCAGGTAACCCGCTTTATCATCATCCAACATGGAAAAACACGTCTTGTCCAAGCTGTGGCAAAGAAGCTCAACGTGAAACGGATACCTTTGATACATTTTTTGAGTCGAGTTGGTATTTTGCACGGTACTGTGATCCAAGAAATGAAGCTCAAGCCTTTGACAAAGAAAAAGTAGATTATTGGGTCCCTGTTGATCAATATATTGGAGGTGTTGAGCATGCTGTGCTCCATCTCCTCTATGCACGCTTTTTTACACGTGCATTAAGTGATTGTGGGTATTTAAGCGCAAAAGAGCCTTTTTCAGGATTATATGCTCAGGGGATGGTTAATCATGCAACATATCAAGATCAAGATGGTAAGTGGGTTTTTCCTAAAGACGTGATTAAGAGTGATATGGGGGCATTGGTTCTGGCATCTGATCAGACGCCTGTTACACAGGGAAAAGTAATCAAAATGTCAAAATCTAAGAAGAATGTGGTTGACCCGCAGGATATTTTAGAAACGTATGGAGCCGATGCAGCACGTTTGTTTATTCTTTCTGACTCTCCACCAGAACGAGATTTGGAATGGACAGAAAATGGTGTTGATGGTGCATGGAAATATATCAACAAGTTGTATCGAATTTTAAGTGAAAGAAAAGAGCAACTTCCTGCTATTGATACAGTCACTCCCTCTGATTTTTCAAAAGAAGCAAAAGAATTACGCCAAAAAGCACATCAAACGATTGAGCAGATTTCTTCTGATATTGAAGCCTTCCATATGAATAAAATGGTAGCACGAATTCGAGAGTTGTCTAATGCAATTGAGGCCTTTAAAGTGAATACAGAGTCTGATTTTTGGGTGGTTCGAGAAGCTTTAGAGATTATGACCGTTTGCATGAATCCTATGATTCCTCATCTTGCTGAAGAGCTTTGGGCGTTATTAGGACATAGAACAGCTTTGGTTGAAACATCCTGGCCTGTAGCAGATTCATCTCTTCTTACCAGTGATACAATTGATTTAGGTGTACAAATTAATGGAAAAATAAAAGTAACCATTACCCTTCCTAAAGATGCGGATCAACAGCTAGCAGAAGAGACCACGTTGAGTAATGAAACTATCAAAAAGATTTTGGGTGATAAGACTGTGCGCAAATTTATCTATGTGCCCAATCGTATTGTTAATGTTGTGGTGGGGTAGAGGAGAATGAAGTGAGAGTCTTTATATTGGGATTTATACTTTGTGCTTTGGCGCTTTATTTAGCAGCTTGTGGCTTTACGCCTGTCTACTCTACATCTTCTAAAAATTTACAAGGAATGAGTGTTAGCCCAGCCCTTTCTCAAATTCAGATTGGACTTATTCCTGATCAAGAAGGACAAATGCTTCGTAATAAGTTGATGGATCGCTTCTATCAGGAAGGGATTCCAAATAATTCAACCTATTCTCTTCAGATTACACCTATTCAAGAACAGTTGAGGGATTTGGATATAACAATTACATCCGATACAACTCGATCTCAAATGAAGCTTACAAGCTCTCTTGTTCTTACAGATCTTTCAACAAATCAAGTGGTTTTAAGGCGATCTCTTAAAGCTCTTTCTATCTATAATGTTTTGGGAAGTGAGTTTGCAACACGTGTCACAGAGCGTAATGCTCGAGAAAATGCAATTGAAGATATGGCACGTCAAATTGAACGTGCTCTTGTCCTTTATTTTCAAACATCTTCTTCTCAGCAGGATATATAAGATATGAAAGTTCCTTTTAGAGATATTAAGACATTTGCTCATAATCCTCCATCAAATATAGCTGTGATTCTTGTTTATGGGCCTGATTATGGTCTTATGAAAGAGCGTATTGAAACAATGGCAAAAAAAATTGTGCCTGATATTACTGATCCTTTCAATGTTTCGGATCTTGATCTAGAAGCTCTTGATCATCCCTCTCAAATTATTGATGAAGCAAATACAATCTCAATGATGGGAGGGAAGCGTCTTGTTCGTGTTCGATCTGGTGCAGATAAACTTACAGCGACTTTAAAAGAGTATCTTCAAGCTCCAAATCCTGATGCTGTCATCCTTATAGAAGCGGGGGAGATGACGCCTCGGTCAACGTTAAGAAAATTGTGTGAAACTCATAAACAGGCAGCGGCTCTTCCTTGTTATGTAGAAGAAGCTCAAGATCTCGTTAGCTTTATTTCTAAAACCCTTCAAGAATATGTTTATACCATAGAGAGAGATGCTCAAATGTGGCTGGCTGATAATTTGAAGGGAGATCATCAACGTGCAAAGAGTGAGCTTGAAAAGCTTATGCTTTATAAGGGGAATTTGGAGGGTAAGCATATAAATTTACGAGATGCTATGGAGAGTTCGGGGCTTTCTGGGGCTCAATCTATGGATGATTGTATTTATGCTGTTGCGGATCGTAATGTTAAGGTTGCTCTTAAAAGTTTTGAGACTCTTCTTCAGGATGGACTTCCTTCTATTGCAATCTTACGTGCAATCCAAAATCACTTTCGACGGTTATTGCAGGTAAAAAACTTGATGGAATCAGGAGTCTCCTCTGCCGAAGCGCTGAATACTCTTACGCCCCCGCTGTTTTTTAAAGTAAAAGACAAATTTTGTGCTCACATAAGAGAGTGGAGTATCTGTAATATTTACGATACAATTCGTATTCTTTCTGAAATTGAAGGAAAATCAAAAACAACAGGATATGATTCTGATGTTCTCCTTGGGCAATTTATTGCCCAACTTCAAATGAAAAATGTTGCATAATTCACTAATACCATTCTTAAATTTTTTCTAGAATATCTGATTTATAAGGCTATAAAATCTAATGTGGGGATGCTACCATGGCATTGTATAAAAAGGCATATATAATAAAAGGATTCCATCTATGACAGCTCAGTTAGTACCAAAACACACATTCCTATCTGGCATAAATGCTGAATATATTGCACATCTTTATACGCAATATTGTATTAATCCTAATAAAGTAGATATAAGTTGGCGCTCGTTTTTTGAAGATTTAAACGATGATGAGACAGCTCTTCTTAAAGAATTGAATGGAGCAAGTTGGACGCCAGATGAAAATAAAAAAGCTCATAATCAATTTGGACATCAATATTTAGATTCCCGTATGGCCATTGCCTTGGAATCTCAGATATTGCAGGAAGGGGATCAGGTGGCATCCCGTCTTGATAAGGCTCCTAATCCATCAGATGGTGAGAGTGTTGACCAAAAAGCACGCCAAATTGCTAAAGATTCTGTTCGGGCTTTGATGCTTATTCGAGCGTATCGTATGCGAGGTCATTTGATGGCAACGCTTGATCCTTTGGAGTTAGATGAAGTAAAAAACTATCCAGAGCTGACGCCTGAACATTATGGGTTTACAGATTCTGATTATGATAGACCTATTTTTATCGATGGTGTATTGGGATTGGAAACCCCAACACTGAGCAAAATCTTAACAGTATTACGAGAGACCTATTGTGGAAACATAGGTGTTGAATTCTTGCATTTAACAGATCCAGAAGAAAAATCTTGGGTTCAAGAACGGATTGAAGAGCCTCATAATCATACACAATTTACAGATACTGGAAAGCGTGCCATTTTACAGCGCTTGACTGCGGCAGAAACTTTAGGAAAATTTCTGAATAAGAAATATGTTGGAACGAAGCGTTTCGGATTGGATGGAGGAGAGTCTATAATACCTGCCATTGAGCAAATTATGAAACGAGGAGGCCAGCTTGGTTTAAAAGAAATAGTTATCGGGATGTCGCATAGAGGACGTTTGAATGTTTTGACAAATGTTATGGGGAAATCTTTTACAGCTCTCTTTTCTGAGTTTCAAGGAAACCCCTCTAATCCAGAAGATGTCCAAGGATCTGGTGATGTAAAATACCACCTTGGTGCCTCTAGTGATCGAGATTTTGATGGAAATATTATTCACTTATCTTTGACGGCTAATCCATCTCATTTGGAATGTGTAAATCCTGTTGTCGTAGGAAAAGTTCGAGCCAAGCAAGAACGTCGTAATGATAAGACGGCAAGTGAAGTTATGCCCTTACTTTTACATGGAGATGCCGCCTTTGCAGGTCAAGGTGTTGTGGCTGAAACATTGATGATTTCAGAACTTCCTGGATATCGGGTGGGTGGCACCATTCATATCGTCGTTAATAACCAAATTGGTTTTACTACAATGCCGCAATATGGAAGGTCTGGACCTTACTGTACAGATGTTGCTAAAATGCTGGCAGCTCCTATCTTTCATGTCAATGGAGATGATCCAGAAGCCGTTGTTCATGTCGCTCGAATTGCAACAGAATTTCGTCAAAAATTTAAAAAAGATGTTGTCATCGATATGTTTTGTTATCGTCGGCATGGGCATAATGAAGGAGATGAACCTTCATTCACGCAACCCGTCATGTATAAAAAAATCAAAACTCATGAACCTATACGATCTCAGTATGCGCGCCAATTGGTCTCAGATGGCGTGCTAACAGAAGCTGATGCTCAAAAAATGCTGGATGATTTTATAGAATATTTAGAGGAGTCTTTCAAAGCAACAAAAGAATACAAACCTGATAAGGCGGATTTTCTAGAAGGGGCATGGTCTGGTTTTAACGTAGCTCATGGGGATGACCGTCGTGGAAAGACCAGTGTTCAAGAGAAAGATTTAAAACGTATAGGAAAGGCCATTGTGTCTGTTCCTGATAGTTTTAATTTGAATAAAAAAATTGAACGACAAATGGATGCAAAAAAAGAGATGCTCAAAACGGGGCAAGGATTTGACTGGGGAACGGCTGAAGCTCTTGCTTTTGGAGCATTGTTAGATGAAGGATTTCCTGTGCGTGTATCAGGACAGGATGTGGGGCGAGGAACATTTTCACATCGTCATGCGTCTTTATACGATCAGATAACAGGTGACCGTTATAATCCTCTTAAATATGTAAGTAAGGAACAGGCTAAATTTGTTGTGCATGATAGC
>JAJFGT010000026.1 GCA_021776015.1 Alphaproteobacteria bacterium | reverse complement strand
AGCAAGAGTGAGCTGGCAGAGTATGAAATAATACTCTATCTCCATAAGAGTGGTATTGTTACACATATGCTGATAGACTATGGAAGTTTTTCTGTTTCACAGAACCTTAGATCAGTAGAAGATTTGCCTCAGACAAAATGTGGTGCAATTATGTAGTGTATTCAAGGGGGTGTGTAGTAAATAGGTTGTAAAAAAGAGGGTATAGTGACTACAAAAAAGAGAGTTTTGATTGTTGAAGATAATGAGTTAAATATGAAACTCTTCAGGGATCTTTTAGAAGCTCATGGGATCGAGTCTATTCAGACAAGTGATGGTTTTAAGGTTCTTGACTTGGCGCGTGCTGAAAAGCCTGATTTGATTCTTATGGACATTCAACTGCCTGAAATCTCAGGGTTAGATATTACAAAATGGCTGAAAGATGATGATGATCTTAAAGCTATCCCCGTGATTGCAATCACAGCATTTGCTATGAAGGGAGATGAACAAAAAATCAGAGATGGTGGATGTGAAGACTATCTTTCTAAGCCTATCTCTATTGGCATATTCATGGAAACAGTTAATAAGCATTTACAGATTAAGTCGACAGAAGGATAAAAAATCATGGCTGCCCGTATTCTTGTCGTTGACGATATTCTTCCAAATATTAAGCTTCTTGAAGCAAAGCTGACAAGCGACTACTATGATGTTATAACAGCCATGAATGGGGAAGAGGCCCTCCAAAAAGCAAAAGAAGAAAAACCTGATCTTATCCTTCTTGATATTATGATGCCAGGGATGGATGGTTTTGAAGTATGCACACGCCTTAAGCAAGATCCAAATATTGCCCATATTCCAGTTGTAATGGTTACAGCTCTTACAGATACACAAGATCGTGTTAAAGGACTGGAGTGTGGCGCCGATGATTTCTTGAGTAAACCTGTAAATGACACAGCCCTTATGTCACGTGTACGTTCTTTGATTCGTCTTAAGATGACAATCGACGAGTGGCGGACACGTGAAATGACAGCAACACAGCTTGGTGTTATCCAAGAATCTTCAGTGTCTATTCATGAAGAAATCGAACCTTCTAATGTCCTGCTTGTTGAAGATATGGATTTTGAAGTTAAAAAGATTAAAGATACTATTGAGTCAAAAGGACACACCCTTCAGACGGTTTCAACAGGATTGGAGGCTCTTAAGTATGTGAATGATCATGCTTATGATCTCCTTATCATATCTCTCAATCTGGAAAACGAAGATGGAATTCGCCTTTGCTCCCATCTTAGATCAAATGAAAAAACACGAAATACTCCTATCATTATGATTGGTGGAGATGAAGATATTGAGCGTATTGCACGAGGTCTTGAACTTGGTGCACATGATTATATTGTCCGTCCGATCGATCGGAATGAACTTATTGCTCGGATGACAACACAAGTTCGTCGTAAACATTTTCAAGAGCGCCTCAAATCTAGTTATGAGGTAAGTCTTTCTATGGCACTGACAGACACACTTACAGGTTTATATAATCGTCGTTATCTTGAAGTTCATCTCCAAAGGCTCGTTGAAAATAATAAAAAAGTAGGAAAAACAATCGGGGTTATTTATACAGATATTGATCATTTTAAAGATGTAAATGACACCTATGGGCACAATGTTGGAGATGAAGTTCTTAAGATATTTTCAAAACGCCTCATGGAAAATTTAAGAGGCTTTGATTTGGTCGCGCGCTTAGGAGGGGAAGAATTTGTTGCAATTCTACCTGATACAGATGAAAAAACCGCACATATCATTGCAGAGCGATTAAGACGATCTATCATGGATGAATCCTTTAGTACAACACATGCGGAACCTTTAACTATTACGACTTCAATTGGTGGTGTAATTATTGAAGGAGGAGAGTCTCCTACGATTACACAGATCCTTGAACGTGCAGATGCACAACTCTACCTCGCCAAGAGTAACGGGCGTAATACAGTTTTTTTTGAAAGCACCGGTCAGATTGACCCTCATCAGTATGAATCTCAATCTGGTTCTATATCGAAGGATTCTGAGTCATAATATTAAAGCTTTATGGTTTACCATTTCTTGTTTTCTAATAAGGTATAAAATAAAAGCTTAAAATAAGACATAAGCTCGACATAGGCTTTGAAAATTTGTTATAGTAAATGCATGGGATATTCATCCTATTTTTTGTATCAAAGTAAACCCTGTTGAAGAAAGATTCTATGCTATGAGTATAAAAATTGCGCCTTCGATTTTATCGGCAAATTTTGCAACTCTTGGAGAAGAAATACGTGCGATTGATAAAGCGGGCGCTGATTATATTCATATTGATGTAATGGATGGGCATTTTGTTCCCAATCTTACAATTGGAGCAGGTGTCGTTAAAGCATTACGTCCACATTCAGATAAAATTTTCGATGTTCATTTAATGATTGAACCTTGTGATCCTTACCTAGAAGATTTTGCAGAGGCTGGCGCTGATATTATTACAATTCATCCTGAGGCAGGATCTCATTATCACCGATCTCTTCAGTCTATTAAGGCGATGGGGAAGAAAGCAGGATTGGCTCTTAATCCAGCAACATCTGTTGATGTGTTAGATCACGTAATGGATCATTTGGATCTAATTCTTGTTATGACTGTAAATCCAGGGTTTGGAGGACAATCTTTTATTCCATTGATGGATAAAATTACAAAGATTCGAGACATGATTGATCAGACAGGTCGAGAGATTGATCTGGAAGTTGACGGAGGTATAACTCCAGAGACCGCCTCAAAAGTGATCAATGCAGGGGCTAATGTCCTTGTGGCTGGAACCTCAACCTTTAAAGGAGGCGCCTCTATGTACGCCAATAATATTAAAGCGTTACGAGGAGCGTGATAGACGATGCCAAAGGAGTTCAGAGCCAATGTTCAAACTCTTGTATTACAGGTTAAGCCTTTTTTCAAAATAAAAGGACGAAGTGCGCCTCTGACTCTTCCCCTTAAAATATGGCCTCATAACCCATGGATTCTCAATTCAGATGCAGGGCAGTGGCTCTTGGGTGGGTTAATGCAATATCCTGCAGGGTTTGATGCTGCGATTGAAGCTTTCTGGTCTGTTGATCATTGTGAATTACGCCATAATTTTTCATGGCTCGCAGATTTAAAGGCGATGGGAGGAGATCAGGCCCGACAAAGTGCTCGTATTTTGGTGGCAAGTTGGGTAGATCGATATGGTTCTTTAAAAAAAAGATCACAAAATGGAGAGGCTGTTTCTGATAGCCTTGTGATTTCTCATAGGGTGCTGTCCCTTTTGCAATCATATGATTTTCACGGAAGTAGCGCGACGGAATCTTATCAATCGCTTATTTCCTATACCATTCTCCAAGATTGTGAATCTCTATATAAGAAGCTTTCCCGAAACCTAGTCAATATTACAGGCACAAGAGATTATCTATATGAGTCATGTGCATTGTTGAATGGAGCTTTGTGTCTTCAAGATCATGTAGAATGGATAGAAACTGGAGAACGAATTCTTTTACAGG
>JAJFGT010000250.1 GCA_021776015.1 Alphaproteobacteria bacterium | reverse complement strand
TTATTGGGGTAGGTGTTTTGGCAGGTACTATTGCTTATGGTCTCTCCCTATATAAAAGTGAGGGGTATCTTACTTCTGACGTACAGGCGACAATTCCTAAAGGAACAGGTGTTGGAAACATTGCCACAATTTTAAAAGATCATCACATCATTCAATCCCCCCTGCTCTTTAAAATTATGTCCCGACTCACAGGCGTTCAAGGAGATTTAAAGGCGGGAGAATATCGTTTCCCTGCCCATATTTCAATGGAAGAAGTTTTTACAAAACTTTCTACGGGAGATGTCATTGTCAGGAAAATTACAATTCCAGAAGGGTATACAAGTTACGAAATTGTTCGCCTTTTAAAAACGAAAAAAGATCTTAAGCAAACGAACCAACGCATCCAAAATATTCCAACAGAAGGAACACTTCTTCCCAACACATATAGTTATCAACAAACTGACACCATACAAACCATTCTAGACCAAATGACAAGAAGCATGGTAATCACACTAGATCAAGCATGGGAACAAAGAGCAAATAATCTCCCCTTCACGACAAAAGAAGACACTATTATTTTAGCCTCTATTGTTGAAAAAGAAACAGCTCTCGCTTCAGAAAGAGCTCGCATTGCAGGTGTTTTTGTCAATCGCCTGCAGCGAGGTATTCCTCTTCAAACTGACCCAACCGTTATTTATGCCCTCACCAAAGGAAAACATAAGAATGAAGGAAAAGGTCCTTTAGGACGACGGCTTTTAAGTAAAGATTTAAAAATTGATTCTCCCTATAATACATATAAATATGCAGGACTCCCCATTGGTCCTATTTGTAACCCAGGGCAGGAAGCCATTATCGCAACATTACACCCTGAACAACATGATTATATTTACTTTGTGGCAGATGGAACAGGAGGGCATGTTTTTGCAAAAACACTGGCAGAACACAACAGAAATGTGGCACAGTGGAGACGAACAAGGCAGAAAAACAAATGAAATCCCCAAAAGCATCCCATCCTTCTCCAGCCTATACTGATCTCAAAAGGCGGCATCGTAATATTGGACGCCTTGCCGCAATCGCCGAAATCATCAGTCGAGATTTTCTAACAACAATGCCTGAAGGAGCCTATGAGAATCGTCTGGATCAAATCTCATACCTCTATCGCCGTATTCATGATGATATTGTATGTTGTGATGCTCACGTCCAAATTGAAGAAGCACAAGAGCATATTGCAGCCCATCCTGCGCTTTGGGATGAGTGGGATACAGCAAATCTAATTGGTATGGTACGCATCCATAAGGACCATGCCATTTTAGATCATAATATGATGGAAGAATCTGCTCGCATTGCCAATGAAGGACGCCGCATCCATCGTGAATGTCTCAAGCATAATGACTGGGAAACAGCCCAAGCTCACCTAGAAAGAGTCGTTGCCCATGTTCGAAAACTTGCTAAGAAAAAAGCCAAAGCCCATAATACGGCCACACTTTATGAAGCTCTTATCCAAGAATATTCTCCAAATGTCTCTCTAAAGCAATTATGGGACTGGTTTAACCATTTAGATAGAGAACTTAACAAGCTTCTTCCTGAAATAATGGAACGCCAAAAATTAAGAACACCCATAGTTTCTTTGGTTGGGCCCTATTCAAAAGAAGGACAAATGTGGCTTAATAGGAGTCTTTTGGAGTTACTTGGTTTTGACTTTGACCGAGGAGGACTATATGAAACAGGGCATAGTCCTGTTGAGGGTGGAACACCGGATGATACACGCCTTGTTATTAAGAATGTTGATCCTAAAAACTTTATGGATTCTATGAAATCTGCCCTTCATGAAGGTGGGCACGGTCTTTATATTCAGGGGCTTCCTACAAAAGGAGGCCGAGATTATCAGCCTGTTTCTCACGATATGGGAACAACAATGCATGAATCTCAAGCTCTATTTGTAGAAATGATTTTAGGCCGAACACCTGAATTTTTTGAGTTTTTATCTCCTCGTTTAGAGGGGCTCTTCCATACGGTTCGCGATCCATCTCTAACAGCAGGAAATTTATACCGTATTAAAACACTCGTTCAGCCAAGCTTAAATCGTAAAAGTGCAGATGAAGTCACATATTTTTTTCATATTTTTCTCCGATTTCAAATTGAATGCGACCTTATTGAAGGCAAAATGGAAGTTAAAGATATTCCAGCCTATTGGACAGAATGGATGCACGATCATCTCGGTGTCATGCCACAAAACCACATGGAAGGTATAATGCAAGACGTCCATTGGTTTGTAGGAAAGTTCGGATACTTTCAAGCCTATACATTAGGACATATGGTAGCGGCACAACTCTTCGACAAAATACAACAAGATATCCCAAATCTTTATTCTCGTATCCAATGCGGAGACTTCAAACCTATTACAAAATGGCTAAATCGTCATATTCATTCTAAAGGATCCATTACACCTTGGGATACTCTTCTCAAAGATATTACAGGACATGATCCTTCTCCTGACTTTCTGATTAGCCATATTGAAAATCGTTATCTAGGAGAGTGATGATGAAACAAAAATTATTTAAGAAGGATTAATGGGTATATGACCATACAAAAAACAATCTTAGAGAACGGACTGACTATTGTTACAGATCCTATGGACTCTGTTGAGACAGTGTCGTTAGGTGTGTGGTGTGGAACAGGTGCACGGCATGAGAAACTACATACAAATGGTGTTGCTCATATGGTAGAGCACATGGTCTTTAAAGGAACAAATACACGGAACGCGCTTCAAATCTCTGAAGAAATTGAAAATGTGGGTGGACGAATGAACGCTTACACAGGTCGAGAAGTAACGGCCTATTACGTTCATATGCTCAAAGATGATTACTCCTTGGGGCTAAATATCATTGCCGATATGCTTCAAAACTCAACCATGCCTGATCATGAAATCGAACGAGAACGAGGAGTCATCATTCAAGAAATCGGAATGTATCAAGATGCTCCAGATGATCATATTTTTGACATCGCGCAAGCAGAAGCTTTTAAAGGACAAAGCTTTGGACTACCTATTCTAGGGAGTGTTGATACAATCCAAGCCATGTCTAAAGATACCCTCTTTAAGTACATTCAAAACAACTATACTCCTCAACGAATGGTTATTTCAGCAGCAGGAGCCATTGACCATGATCAATTAGTTGATCAGGTTATGTCCCTCTTTAATAAACTTCCTAAAAATCAAGAACGAAATATTCTAAAGCCACATTATATCGCAGGAGACATCAGACAAGTACGAGATCTTGAACAAACACATATCTTTTTAGGATTTGAAAACATCTCGTATCACGATCCTGATTATTTTGCGATGCGTTTACTTTCCTCTATTTTGGGAGGGAGTTCATCTTCTCGCCTTTTTCAAGAGGTTCGAGAAAAACGAGGACTTGCCTATGATATTTGTACCTATGCCATGTCAGGCTCTGACACAGGACTCTTCGCAATTTATGCAGGGACAAACCCTCATGAATTATCCTCTTTAATTCCTGTTATTACAGATGAAATTTTAAAACTTACACAAACTCTTAAAGACGAAGAAATTATACGTGCAAAAACACAAATGAAGGCGGGACTCTTAATGTCTCGTGAATCTGTTCAGCGCCGTGCAGATCAGCTTGGGAAAAGTATTTTACAAACAGGAGAAATCATTGATATCAAAAAACGTATCGCAGATATTGATGCTGTAAAAGAACAAGATATTCTGCGTGTTGCTCAAAAGATTTTTTCAACGCCTCCAACTGTTGCAGCATTAGGAAACTTAGATCATTTAGACTCTTATGAACATATTGTAGAAAGATTGGCTGCATAATAATGAACCATATACTGGAATACCCATTTCAGAATCTTGAGCAGACTTTTGGAATCTCTCATATAGAAGGATTTCCTTCCTTTCGTTATACATTTTTAACAACGAATAACCTTATCCTTCACCCTCTAAAAACAGATAGTTATCAAGAATGGGTTAAGGTTCGTACTGATAATAAAGTTCGCCTTCAACCTTTTGAACCTAAATGGGCAGATAATTGGAATACAGAAGACTCTTATGAATCCCGCATTGCCTACCAACATAAAGAATGGCAAGAGGATCGAGGATACTCATTCCTCATCATAAAGCGACAAGGAAACATTCTCATTGGAGGAATTGGGGTTAATAATATCATTAGAGGATCTGCTCAATTTTCTTCTTTAAGTTATTGGATTGATGGCTCTCATGAAGGGAAAGGCCTTATGAGTGAAGCACTCAATGCTATTATAGCTTTTTCTTTTAATGTGTTAAATCTCCAAAGACTCAATGCTGCAACGTTAAAGGACAATGAAAAAAGTCAAAATATTTTAGAAAGATTTCATTTTGAAAAAGAAGGATTTTCAAAAAAATATGCAGAGATTAATGGAACACGACAAGATCACAATCTCTATGGTTTAAATGCTGTAAAATATTAGAATTAAAATCAATATTGATTTTTCCTGTACACTTGTCTATTACTGATGAAAATAATAATTTTACAATGGAGAGAAGACGTGCGTTTTTCTAAAATTTTTACAAAATCTTTAACAGCAATTGCTGTAAGTATTGTTTTCGTAAGTGGGCAAGCCTTGGCTGGTTTCCAATGGCAACCCCCTGTTGAGGCGGAACAGATTCAACCCCTCCAAGATGAGCTGATGCTTCCAATAGAGGCAAATACAGAAGATGCCCTTCCTCAAACATCTCAGCAACCAGAACAACAAGCTATTGAGAGCCCAGCCTCTTCATCTCCCATTAATATTATTTCACTAGATCAAGATACACAACCAGTTGAAAAAGACATCATTGAAGGATTTGGAAAAGACGTCCCCTTAAGTTATGCCTTGGCCTCTATTGTTCCTCCTTCCTATGGGTACGCCTTTGGAAAAGATGTTAATCCAGCCCTTCCTTTAACATGGAAAGGTGGAAAGCCTTGGGATCAAGTTTTAGATGATGCCCTTCAGTCACATGATCTTGTCGCCTATATTTCAGACCAAAAAATAAGCATACAAACAATGCCCGCCACTCAACCTTCTCTTAAAGCACCTGAGCAGCTTAAAGAAGCACAGGCATTGCCTACATCTTCTGAAGAAGAAGTTTTTGTTCGACGTCATGCTCAAGGCAATGAAATAACAGCTACAGCTACAACTGAATCGAATACACTCACCTCTTCAGAATCACTCGAATCATATGAACCCTCCGTTGGACGTGAAGTCTTCGTTCAACGCCAAAGCGGAAACATCCAGCCTTATGATACTCAAGAAACAGCTACAAATGAAACAAGCTCTACGAATGAGCCTTTACCAAATGCGGTTTCTTCAATTGAGGAAGAGAGTATTATCAAAAAAATAAATCCAGATATTCCATCAAATGTAGCCACTTACAATGGAACAACTGACAATAACATATTTGAAATTGTCCTTTCTAATCAAGGATCTGCACGCGTATTTGATCCTAAGAAGATTATAAATTTTCAAGCCAAATCAGGACAAACAGTTAGAAATGTCCTAGAAAAATGGTCAAGCCAAGCAAATATTCAAGTTTATTGGGAGACCCCTTATGATTTCCCGATTGAAAAATCTATAGACTTAACAGGAACATATCCTATGGCTGTTCAAGCATTGTTAGGCCGTTATGAGGATCGCACTCCAAAACCTACTGTCAAATTACACCCTAATTGGCCACATGGTCCTTCTATTTTAACAGTTAAGTAATTTTTTATTGCTCTACAAACCTATATCTTGTAAGTATAGGTTTCACTTAGCATGTAAAAAGAGAAAGCAAAATGGAACGATTGCAAATTCATATTGGTTGGGCCGTGATAGCTTCACAAACGACGCATATTTTTTGCTGTGGTCTTCCTGCACTCTTTAGTATTTTAAGCCTCTTATCAGGATTTGGACTGATTGGGATTCTTCCCTCTTCTTTCTCTGGAATTCATGAAGTTTTACATGAATGGGAACATTCTATTCTCATTCTTTCTGGCTCTATTCTTGTTTTAGGATGGACTCTTCAAGCTTATAGTCGACGATTAGATTGTACGACAACTTCTTGTGTTCATGCATCCTGTAAACCTAAGAAAAAAACATCATCCTACATCCTACTAGGAGCAACATTTTTATTTCTGATAAACATCATTATCTACGGTCTTTCTGGACACCAATAAAACACACACAACCCATTGTTATAAAATAAAGACCTTTCGACGTCATTTCACCCTCAAATTTATAGCTAAAAATTCACTCATAAAGACCTAATCAAGGCAGTACACAAAAAATGTATCACCTTTTTACCTCTATCATAATGCAGCTATAATTCAGGTCTTTTTAACGAAAAAATGGCCACGAAATTTTCTTTTTGGGTGATATTTTCGTTTTTTCTGTAAGAGATACAGGTTGATAAGGAACACCATTTACTTTGAGACATGTGGTCAATGGACGGCGAGAACGATGCTTCGTTTTGCCTCCATAACCAATTCGTAAAATAACATGAGCTCGTCCTTGCTGGTTAATTTCATCATGCAATCTAAGTCTCATTTCAGGAACTTCACAAACCTGATTTAGAGATGAAACAGATAAGCCTTTAACTTGAGCTAATAAACAAAAACGCATGAGAGCTTGCCCTGTCATTATACGTTCTTCCGCTCCTCCTGAGACTGTACCTAAAATCACTAATAATGGAACACCGTCAGAAAAATCAGCATCTGAGACAGCTTCTTTATCTGCTCCTGTAAAGCGACGAATGATATGAGGTGTAAATTGATTCATCATACTAGAAAAATTACGTCCATATTCTGGAACACCATCGAAACTTTCTTCTCGTCTCTTATCCGCCCACATACAAAGTTCACGTCTAAAATTTTTGTTCATGGATTGAATATGGTCGGCTTCTGCTACCATATTTATAATGGTATTTTTCTCAAATGAATCACAGACATAAAGCCAAGCACCTTCCGCAGAACAAGCTGTCTTGAAATCATCTATATCTTCTTTAGATACAGGCTTATCCAGAAAAGCCCCTTTATTCTCAGCAAATTCTGTAATGGCCTTAAATAAATCTTGGTCTTGATTTTTATCCTGATCATTCTGACTCTCGATCTTATCTCCAAGAGTTACTTTTGCTAATAAATTTTCATCATCTTTATTTGGCATAAACTCTGTTTTTTCATCATATCCAAAATAATGAAGAGCAAGGCGAAGATTAAAGAGGGCGGCAGAACAAGAAATAATAAGAGAGCGGTCATCGGGATCAATCACAGGCAAAGCATAACGACGATCTGCATATAGACGACATTCATTACCTTTTACCTCAAATTGCCACGGCTGTGTATTGTAAACAGAGGGTGCTAAAATAGCATAACGGGTACAAAAAGACAGCTTGTCTTGCGCACTTCCCTCATGAGGAAATTCGTATTCA
>JAJFGT010000249.1 GCA_021776015.1 Alphaproteobacteria bacterium | reverse complement strand
AGCAGCAGGACTTTTAACATTTCTTTATTATTTTTCTTTCCGATCCTCTGTTATATCTATTATTCCTCAAGGATCCGTGGCCATAACAATAGCGGACATTATCGCATTTTTTATCGGTTTAGGGTGCAACCTCTCTCTTGTTCAATTCACAGGACGATCAGATCTATCAAAGAAGCTTAAAAAAATTCTTAAAAAAGCTGTCAATGTTAGCACAACTCAAATTGAGACGGGGCAAATGTGGATTTGGTCTGTTTTGGGAAACATTACCCTCTTTCTTGCAATTTCATGGCTTGCCTCTGCTATGGGATAAAGGTAGATAAGCACAGATCATAAAAAAGCTTGGCGGAGGTATGCCTTTATGGTTTTATGTTGGCTAAGTAAATATTATTTAAACAAAAGAGAGATATTCTTATGAACTGGTTATCTAGTTATATCCGCCCTAAAATTCGTTCTATTGTTGGGAATCAACAAGATGTTCCTGATAATTTATGGCATAAATGCCCCGATTGTGAAGGGATGATCTTTCATCGTGAAATGGAGACAAATAATTCTGTCTGTCACCATTGTAACTATCACATGAAAATTGATGTTCATAAGCGCCTAGAGCTTATTTTTGATAAAGGTTCTTACGATAGAATAACCCTCCCTCAAGTCCCAGAGGATCCCCTTAAATTCAAAGATAAAAAGAAATACGCTGACCGTCTAAGAGATTCTCGAGCAAAAACAAAGGAACAGGACGCTATCATTGTTGCGATAGGAACTATTGGCGGACAAAAGACTGTCGTCGCTGCCTTTAATTTTGCCTTTATGGGGGGCTCTATGGGCGCAGCTGTCGGAGAAGGGATTGTAGTTGCCGCAGAAACTGCTGTTAAGGCACAGGCCGCCCTTATTGTTATTCCTGCCTCTGGAGGGGCTCGTATGCAAGAAGGTGCTATATCTCTTATGCAAATGCCTCGAACTATTATTGCTGTAACTATGGTTAAAAATGCACATCTTCCTTATATCGTTCTCCTTACAAATCCAACAACAGGGGGGGTAAGTGCTTCTTTTGCAATGATTGGAGATATTCATATTTCTGAACCAAAGGCAACGATAGGATTTGCAGGAAAACGTGTAATCGAAGAAACTATTCGAGAAAAACTTCCGGAGGACTTCCAAACAGCTGAATATCTTCTGGAACACGGAATGATAGATATGGTTGTGCCTCGTGATCAACTGAATAAAAAAATAGGAACTATTCTAACACTCCTAATGAATCCTCATCAAAATTATGATCCTGATAAGAAAAAGCATACCTCAAAGACTATTGAAAATAAGAATGAAACCAAAAATGGACATAAAATAGCCTCGAATAATTCAAATGGGAAAACGAAAAAATCTGCTAAATCCACACTCCAAACCCAGAAAAATGAATCAAAAGACAATATCAAAAAATGTGCTTGAGGATAGGCTCAACACGATCACAGAAAGAATTGCCACACAATTTCCAAAAAAAATTGATTTGTCACTGGGTCGTATAGAATCATTTTTAAATAAACTTGGAAATCCCCACCTTCATATTCCTCCTGTTATCCATGTAGCAGGGACCAATGGAAAAGGCTCGACAATTGCTTTTCTAAAAAGCTGTTTAGAATATCAAGAATATCATTGCCATGTCGCAACCTCACCTCATCTTGTTCGTTTTAATGAAAGAGTTGTTCTTGCGGGGCAAGAAATTTCAACCGATGACTATATGAAACTTTTAGATGAGTGTGAGCATGTCAATGCAGGGGATTTGATTTCCTACTTTGAAATTGTAATAGCGTCTACTTTTTTAGCTTTCTCACGTGTCCACGCTGATTTTAGTCTTATAGAAACAGGACTCGGAGGGCGTTTAGATGCAACAAATGTAATTCCCAACCCCATCGCTACAATTATTACGGCTATTTCTTTTGACCACACCGATTATTTGGGAGACACCCTTATAAAGATAGCCTCTGAAAAAGCAGGAATTATGAAAGAAAATGTTCCCTGTATTATAGGATCCCAACCTCAAGAAGCTCTAAAAGCAGGTGTCATGGATGTTTTTGAACGTCGAGCAAAAGACCTTAATGTTTCTCTCCTTCGTTATGGACATGAGTGGTGTACACAAAAAACAGAGTCTGGGTTTATTTTAACACTTCATGGTCAAGAATATCTTTTTCCTACTCCTTCTCTGATAGGAGATCATCAAATCAATAATGCGGGAGCAGCCCTTGTAACACTTCTCTCACATGATCGTATCCGCACAGATATAGAGAAATTAAGGACTGCTCTTAAAAATACATCATGGCAAGCTCGCCTTCAAAAACTTAATGATGTTTGGGCTGGACACAATGATGTTTGGTTGGATGGAGGACACAATGATAGTGCTGGTCTTGCCTTAGCAACACAAATGGAACATTGGATAAAACAAGATTCAAAGCCCTTGCATATCATCATTGGAATGGTAAACAGAAAAGATCCAAAATTGTTTCTAACTCCTATTCTTCCTTATGTGGAAAAGATTACAGTCATTGATATTCCCCATATAGAATCCAGCTTTAAGGCTCAAGAACTTATTGATATCATAAAACCCATAGTAACCTGCCCTATTCATACAGCCGCATTTCCTCAAGAAGCCCTTCAAACTCAAAGTAAAACGGCTCGAATTCTTATCACAGGCTCCCTTTACTTAGCAGGCGCCATTTTAGCAGATATTGAAAAAACAGTTCCCCAAAAAAACGAGTGGTGAAATAAGATAAATCTATGTAGTATATTCATATTATGGCTTATAGCATTACACTCGTAGATGACGATCAAAATATTACAACATCCGTATCCATGGCACTAAAAGCTGAGGGGTTTAATGTTAATGTATATAATGACGGACGATCTGGATTAGAAGGGATACAAAAATCTATCCCAGATCTTGCCATACTGGATGTCAAAATGCCTCATATGGATGGGATTGAACTCATTCAAGAGCTTCGTAAGAATTATCGATTTCCTATTATTTTTTTAACATCCAAAAGTGATGAGATCGATGAGATCGTTGGATTACGTATGGGAGCCGATGATTATATTACTAAACCCTTTTCCCAACGCCTCCTTATGGAACGCATTCGTGTTCTTTTAAGACGAAAAATGCTCTCTGAAGGGGCCGAGATAACAGATGAAGTTAATATCATAACACGAGGCTCCCTTAAACTTGATGAATCTAAACACACCTGTACATGGAACGGAGAACCCATCACCTTAACCGTGAGTGAATATTTGCTTCTTAAGGCTCTTGTGGAGCACACAGGTCATATTAAAACACGTAACCAGCTCATTGATAGTGCCTATGGAAATGGTGTGTATGTTGATGATCGAACGATTGATTCCCACATTAAACGCATGAGAAGGAAATTCAAAGATTGTGACAAAAACTTTAGCTATATAGAAACAATTTACGGTATTGGATATAAATATAAAGATGATATTTAGCAAAATAATACGCAAGCTTTCGGCTTATTTTCCATCCTATACTCGTATTTCAGCACGCGTTTTTCGTAAAACAAATAAAAAATATACTCCAACAAGAATGATGTTTACTGTTTTGGGAATTAATCTTGTTCCCTTAATAGCTCTTTTATTTGGACTTTCCCTTATTGGAAATCATAGAGAAAGCCTTATCAATACAGAGTTAGAACTCTTATATACTAAGAACCTACTTTATGCACAAACCATAGAAAATAGTTCGTTATTACATGAATCATTTTCTTCTGCGACATCAGAAAAAATTATTAAAGAACTTGATGAAACCCTTCATATTACAAAAAATACCCACATAATGTTTGTTACAAAAAGTGGAGAAATTATTTTTGATACGAGAAATACTTTTCCTAAAAAGTTGAAAAAGGAAGATTCTTTTATTAAAAAAACAGGTGATTATTTTATTTCATCTTTGATAAAAATATCACACACACATGATCATATTTCTCCTTATCCATCAGTTGATTTAAACCATGTTGAATCTTTTCCTGGTATCATAGAGGGGTTTAGGGGCTTAAGAAATATCTCCGTGTGGTCTGGGGGCGAAGATCCATTAATTTTTTCAAGTACCCTTCCTATTTGGGACAATAAAGATAAGCAAGAAATTACTGGTGTTTTGTCTATTACATATTTCCCCCATTCTTTAGTCGAAAGATTATCAAAATTTCAGGAACATATTTTTAGTATTTTTGCTTCCACCCTTACACTTTCTATAGCTTTCTCTCTCTATCTCGTGGGTGCTATAACAAATCCTCTTAGAAAGCTTGTTAATGCAGCAAACTCTATCCATTCAGATTCCAACTATAATAAGCTTAAAATTCCAGACTTGGCCTATAGAGGGGATGAAATTGGAGAATTATCTCTTGCTTTAAATTCCATGGTTGAAACCCTTTGGAAAAGAATGGGTGTTATTGAAGCCTTTGCAGCAGATGTTTCTCATGAACTTAAAAATCCAATTACATCAATAAAGAGTGCTTTAGAGACTCTTAAAAAGGTTAAAAATAAAGAGGATAAAGCTCAGCTTCTCAAAATACTAGAGCATGATATTGAACGTCTTGATAGATTGATTACAGATATTTCGAAATCAACCCGCCTCGATGTTGAATTGTCTCACAATGCAATGGAGTTAATTAAAATATCTCCCTTTATTGATGATGTTATTTTTCTTTATGAAATCCAACGGGAAAATCATTCTCTTAATATTCCCATTAAAATTATTGATCAAACATCAAGAAACCTTTCTATTAAGGGCAATAAAGAAAAACTCATTCAAGTTTTAACAAATATTATAGATAATGCTCTCTCTTTTTCTGTAAAGGGACATGAAATATCAATCTACATTCGTACTCTTTCTGATACTATTATTTTGACGATTCAAGATATGGGGGAAGGGATTCCAGAAACAAAATTGAAAAAAATATTTGATCGTTTTTATTCAAGCCGTCCCAAAAAAGAGGGGGAGACATATCACTCTGGTCTTGGGCTTTCTATCGTGAATCAAATTGTAACGGCGCACAACGGAACAATTGAAGCTCATAATGTAAAAAACAGTGATGGTGCTATTATGGGGGCTGCTTTTACATTGACCTTTCCTCTATCCACAACCATCAATTGAATTTTATAAATAAGCTTGAGTAATAGATGAATAAATAGGGGATAAAGGAGTGGGTAATTTTTATCCAATATTCATTCTTTAGTACTTTTTCACTTATACATGGGGGAAAAATAAAAATATTCTATTCATACTAAGTGAATAATTTTTATTTTTTTCTTAGATAAAATAGCTGAATAGGATTTCGATACTGTGTGTAAAAAATAGGATAAAACTTTATCCACTTTTCCACACGCCCTACTATCAATAACAACCTATACTAAATATATATAATGAATTAGATATAAGGTATGAAACTTCTTTTAGAAACACTAACCCATAAGAAATACTTTGTTCCATCGCCTACGTGGATGATGCGTCAAGCGGGAAGATATCTTCCTGAGTACAGGGATGTTCGTCAGCAGGCGGGGTCATTTTTAGATCTTGTTTATAATCCTTCTTTAGCTGCTGAAGTTACTCTTCAACCCATTCGTCGATATGGGATGGATGGAGCTATTTTGTTTTCTGATATTTTAATTGTTCCTCATGCATTAGGACAAAGCCTAAGCTTTGAAGAAGGGGAAGGCCCCATTCTTAATACTGAAGATTTATCACAAATTTGTTTAAATCATATTGATGATAAATTTTCAAAAATTTATGAAACAGTGTCAAAGGTCAAAATAGCTCTTGATAAAAATTATCCAGAAACAACATTGATTGGTTTTTCAGGAGCACCTTGGACCGTGGCTTGCTATATGGTTCAAGGAAGAGGGAAAACGGGGTTTCCAAAAATGATTAATATGTTAGAAGAAACCCCTCAAAATTTAACACCTCTTATTGACTTACTCATTGAATCTACTGTGCTATATCTCAAAGGACAAATTTTAGCAGGATGTGATGTATTGCAGATTTTTGATAGTTGGGCTGGATTAATTCAAGATAAAAAAAGATTTGAACAATTTTGTATTGAGCCTACAAAAGAAATTATTCAAGAGGTTAGGAAAGATTTTCCAAACACACCCTTTATTGGTTTTCCAAGACAGGTTCCTTTAGAGTGGCTTGAAGATTATATAACAAAAACAGAAATTGATGGTTTAAGTGTTGGGGAAGATATTTCCATGAAAGACATAAAAACAGATATTGTTTTGCAAGGAAATTTAGATAATAAAATTTTGTTATCAGGGGGAAGACCCTTAAGAAAAGCAGTTCAAAATATATGCTCTGAAATGTCTGGACGACCCTATATTTTTAACCTTGGGCATGGAATTCTAAAGGAAACTCCGCCCCAACATGTGCAAGATGTTCTAGATGTGGTAAGACAAAATATATGAAAATTGCTATTGTTTTATTTAATCTTGGAGGACCCGATTCCAAGGAAGCCATTGAACCATTCCTAATGAATTTTTTTATGGATCGAAATATTATTCGTGCCCCATTTATCGTACGTTGGGTATTAGCTAAAATAATTTCTAAAAAACGATCAAAAAAAGAAGCTAAAGAAAGCTATAAAGAACTTGCCTATCAGTCACCTCTCCTGAAAAACTCACAAGAACAGGCAAATGCTTTAGAAAATCTTTTGAACGAGGATAAAACACATAAATTTAAATGCGTTATTTCTATGCGTTATTGGAATCCCAGAACCAAAACTGTTATTCAAAAAATTAAAAACTATGCACCAGACAAAATTATTCTGTTGCCTCTTTATCCTCAATTTTCGACAACAACAACAAAATCATCTTTTGAGGAATGGGATAAAGAATCTAGAAAACAAAATTTAAATGTTACAACCTCTAAAATTAATAGTTATCCTACACAAGAAGGATTTATTCAGGCATCGGCTGATAAAATATTAAGCGTGTATAAAAAAAGCTGTAAAAAATACACAAAATACAAGCCTCCCAGAGTTTTATTTTCAGCGCACGGACTACCTGAAAAAATTATTAATTCGGGAGATCCCTATCAAAAACAATGTGAGCTTACAGTCCAGTCTATCGTAAAGGAAATGAACCTTGAAAATTTAGACTGGCAAATTTGCTACCAATCTCGTGTTGGATATTTAAAATGGATTGGCCCTAGTGTAAAAGAAGCCTTAAAACAGGCAAAAACAGATGGTGTTCCTGTTGTTATCTATCCACATAGCTTTACTCAAGAACATGCTGAAACCCTAGTTGAAATTGACATTGAATATCGTGAAATGGCTGAACAAATGGGGCTTATTGGATTTGAAAAAGTGGACACGGTTGGCACACACACAAAATTTATTAAAGGGCTTTCTGATCTTGTCTATCAAACCCTTAAACAAGACCAAATAGTTTCAAAATAAAAATATTAGACGTGACTTTTGATCATTTCCATTTTAGAACCAAATCATGCAAGATTTTATTGGATCATATTACCTTTGGTTTAAGGCGTTTCACGTGATATCTGTTATTGCCTGGATGGCAGGATTGCTCTATTTACCCCGTCTTTTTGCTTATCATGCAAATGCAGAATATAGTTCACAGCTAGGTCAGACACTCAAAACTATGGAGCGGCGACTTTTAAAAGGAATTATGACTCCAGCTATGATGGCGTCATGGTTCTTTGGGTGTTCAATGCTAATTGGAAACCCCTCTCTTTTCGAAGAAGAGTGGATGGGTATAAAATTTTTATGTGTTGTCTGGATGAGTATTCTTCATATAATTTTTGCAAAATGGCGGAAAGATTTTGAAAAAAATAAAAATATACATTCTTCTAAATTTTATAAAATTTGGAATGAAGTTCCTACCTTTTTTATGATTATTATTGTTATGATGGTCATCATAAAGCCATTTTAATTTTATATCTTGACAGAGTATTTTTATGGGAGTATTAAGTCTTAGTATCTTGAAAAAATCCCACAGAAGAATTGTTAATTACCGAAGCTTTTGTAAAGTGTTTTAGGACTTTTTCCATTTAAAACCCCCATTGATTTAGACATAATCTAATAAAAACATAAACAACCCCCTATATAAAATATGATGAATTTACAGGATCTTAAAACCCGTACTCCCGCAGAGCTTCTAGCATTTGCTGAAGAATTGAAAATTGAAAATTGTGGAAACATGCGCAAACAAGATATTATGTTTGCTGTCCTCAAAAAGCTTGCAGAGCAAGGTGTTCCTATTTCTGGTATAGGTGTTATGGAAGTTCTTCAGGATGGGTTTGGATTTCTACGTTCACCAGAAGAAAACTATCTTCCTGGTCCTGATGATATTTATGTTTCTCCTACACAAATTCGCCGTTTTGGGTTGCGTACAGGAGATACAATAGAAGGCGGTATTCGCGCTCCAAAAGATAATGAGCGTTATTTTGCTCTTCTTAAGGTGGATATGATTAATAACGAAGCACCTGATCGTGTTCGTCATCGTATTAACTTTGATAATTTAACTCCCCTTTACCCAGATCGTAAAATTAAACTTGAAATCGAAGATCCAACTAAAAAAGGATACACCCAACGTATTATTGATATGGTGGCTCCAATTGGGTTTGGTCAGCGTGCTTTGATTGTTGCCCCTCCTCGGACGGGGAAAACTGTTATGCTCCAAAATGTTTCAAATTCAATTGCTGAAAACCACCCCAATGCTTATTTGATTGTTCTTTTAATTGATGAACGTCCTGAAGAGGTTACAGATATGGCTCGTTCTGTACGAGGTGAGGTTGTGTCTTCAACTTTTGATGAGCCTGCCTCTCGCCATGTTCAGGTGGCAGAAATGGTCATGGAAAAGGCTAAACGTTTGGTTGAGCAAAAGAGAGATGTTGTTATCCTGCTTGACTCTATTACACGATTAGCACGTGCGTATAACACAGTTGTTCCAAGTTCTGGAAAGGTTTTAACGGGAGGGGTTGATGCTAATGCTCTGCAACGTCCTAAACGCTTCTTTGGTGCTGCACGAAATGTTGAACAAGGAGGTTCTTTAACCATTATTGCAACAGCCTTGATTGAAACAGGATCTCGTATGGATGAGGTGATCTTTGAAGAATTCAAGGGAACAGGAAACTCAGAGATTATTCTTGATAGAAAAATTTCTGACAAAAGAATCTTCCCTTCTATTGATATTCAAAAATCTGGAACTCGGAAAGAGGAGCTTCTTGTTGATCAACAAACCCTCCAAAAAATGTGGGTTCTTCGTCGTATTCTTAATCCAATGGGAACAGTCGATGCTATTGAATTCCTTTTGGGTAAAATGAGAGATACAAAAACAAATGATGATTTCTTTACCTCTATGAATCAGTAATAAATTAAGCAAATAAGTAGGTCATGCAAAATCTGTGGAGACTTATATACTGTACGGTTTTTATCCTCACTATCCTGTTTCTTTCAGGATGCCAGAAGACTTTTAACGGCTGGGGAACGCTTCATCAAAATTCTGGAGAAGCGACAGAAAGTATCCCATATGACTTTCAACGTCATAAATTATCTCAAAAATTATTAAAAAATGTAAGGCAGGGCTCTCCTATCTTTATTCGTATATTTAAAGATCCCTCAGTTTTAGAGCTTTGGATTCAGAATAAGGGGCGGTCTCGATATTCACTTTATAAAGAATATTCAATTTGTAATTATTCTGGGGCATTAGGGCCAAAATTACGAGAAGGGGACAAGCAGTCTCCTGAAGGATTTTATCAAGTAACGGCTCCTTCTATGAATCCAAATAGTAACCATTATTTATCTTTTAATCTTGGTTTTCCCAACAAGTTTGACAAATCATTGGGGCGTACAGGCTCATTTATTATGGTTCATGGTGGCTGTGAATCTATAGGGTGTTATGCGATGACAGATCCTGCCATGGAAGAAATATACACAATTGTAAATATAGCTCATAAGAATGGACAAGAAGCTGTGCCTGTGCATATTTTTCCATTTCCTATGAATGATGAAAATATGATGGCACGAGCCTATTCCCCTTGGCGGAGTTTTTGGCAGAAT
>JAJFGT010000248.1 GCA_021776015.1 Alphaproteobacteria bacterium | reverse complement strand
CTCTAAAACGAGGGCTCAGAGGCCCCTTCTCGTAAGGATAGTTAATTGTCACACGAGGCTTTACAAACATATACTTAAAAGTTAGCCACAAACCCTTTACAATTTCAATTAACAATAAGCTTTGAAAAAATTGTCTCATATTAAAACCCTTCCTCGCTCAATGGCATATTGGGAAGAGTCCCGGTGGCTAATAAAATACCTGCCACGACGACAACCCATAGTAAACTTAAGGGCAAGAAGACTTTCCACCCCAACCTCATTAGTTGGTCATACCTATATCGAGGGAAAGATGCCCTAGCCCAAACAAAGAAGAAGAGAACAGCAGAAACCTTAAGAGAGAACCAAATGAAACCAGGAATGAAACTCAAAAAGCTCATTCCAAAGGGAGGATGCCATCCTCCAAGGAATAAAATAGTTGTAAAGGCGCTCATTAAAATCATATTTGCATACTCCCCCAAAAAGAAGAGAGCAAAGGCAAAGGCTGAATATTCAACGAGGAATCCACCAGATAATTCTGATTCTCCCTCTGGAAGATCAAAGGGGGCTCGGTTTGTTTCTGCAAGAATAGAAACGAGGAAAATAATAAGCATTGGAAAGAGCAAAATTTGCATCCAAAAAGGACGATGAGTTTCTACAATATCTGTTAAATTCAATGAACCTACACATAATAAAACCGTTACAATGACAAGCCCCATAGAAACTTCATAAGAAACCATCTGAGAGGCTGACCTTAATCCTCCCAAAAACGCATATCGAGAGTTTGAGGCCCATCCCGCCATAAGCACCCCATAGACTCCCATTGAAGAAATCGCAAACAAATAAAGAAGCCCTACATTTAGATTAGACATTGCCAAGCCTTGATCTATAGGAATTACGGCCCATGCAATAAGAGCAAGGGTAAATGTTAACATTGGGGCAAGGAAAAAGATTGGTTTATTAGCCTGCGTGGGGAGAATTGTTTCTTTGGAAAGAAGTTTAATTCCATCCGCAATAGGCTGAAGCAATCCAAAAGGCCCAACCATCATAGGACCTTGGCGACGCTGCATAGCGCCCATTACCTTGCGCTCAGCATAAGTTAAGTAAGCAACAGCAACTAATAGAAGACTTACCGTTATTCCAATATGCACACAAATCCAAAAAAGAGGCATAAACAATGTAATGCACACCCCTGTACAAGCATCTGTCCAATATGTTGTTAGAAAATCCAACATATTATGCGGCATCTCCTATTGAAATTGCCTCTTCTTCAAGAAGGGCTTTAAGATTAGGTTTAAAATAATTTGGACCTTTTAGAATCTTTCCATCAGACTCTCTCAGGATAGGTTTTCCATCCGCTCCAAGTTTACTCATATTCGAGCTCTGTACTTCATTAAAGGCCCTTTGTTTTAACGGATGTAATCCAAAGGATAAATAGGCCCCATCTAACACATATTGTATATCAGTTAAAGCATCAAGAACTTCTACGATGTCATTGTTTTCTAATGCTTCTTTCAACTCATCTAATTCTTCTTGAAGAAGAGTAATACGGAAATCATTGATGGCTTTATTCGATATATCGGGTTGATCTTTAATCATCGCTCCGTACGTCTTATGAAATATTTTAACATCTTCTAACGTTGTGTTTTCATTCTTGGTCATTTTGAGGCTACTTTCTTGGGAGTCTTTAAAGTTGTACGTTTTGTAAGGAATGCGTCTACACAGTCTTGCATTGTTTCTGATGCCCGACAAATCACATTCGTTATATAGTAATTTTCAATCGTATTTTTCAAGGGAGATTTTAAAATACTTCCTTTTACCCCAAATTTTTTCCATTCAGCATGAGGCAATGTATCAATCTCAGCAAAAGAATTCCATTCAGAAACAATACGATCTCGTAAATCAAGAATAGATTTATACGGTAACTTTTGTTCCATAAACTCTGACAAGGCTAAAATGATTTTCCAGTCTTCTTGAGCCTCACCTAAAGGAAATATTGCCTGTTGCGTCATCTGTACGCGCCCTTCCATATTCACGTAGGTTGCGCCTTTTTCAGTGTACGCTGCAGCTGGGAAAATGACATCCGCACGATGAGCTCCACAATCTCCATGGTGCCCTTGATAAATAACAAATGACTTTTTATTACATAATGTTAAAATATTTTCTTCATCTGAATTAAGAAGAAAAATAACATCCATTTCCTCTGTTTTAAATGGTTCAGAGGATATAAATCCTACATCAAGAGCGCCAACACGCCCTGCATGGCGGTGTAGCATATTAAATCCATTCCAATCCTCTTTTATACACCCTAATGTTTCTGATAAATCATATAGGAGAGCATGAAGAGCACCTGCATCACTTCGTCTAAATATCTGATCACCAACAATAATCATGGGATTTTTAGAGGATTTCATTATTTTTGCAAATCCAGATTTAGAAGAAAGAAGTGTCTTTATTTCCTCTGCTGTTCCTCCCAGATATTGATATGGATAAGAAAGATCTACTTCTTCTCCTATCAAGGCAATAGGAAGACGTTTTTTTAACCATGTTTTGCGAATACGTGCATTTACAAGAGATGCTTCTAGTTTTGGGTTTGTACCAATCAAAAGAATAGAGTCCGCATCTTCAATCCCTTCTATGCCTGAATTAAAGAGATATCCTGCACGAACTGATGGATCAAAAAGAGTTTCATCTGTACGACACTCTAAATTTGTAACCCCCAAAGATTTCATTAAATCTTTGAGGACTACTGTAGATTCCACATCAGCAAGATCCCCTGAGAAGGCCGCTATTTTATCAGGACGCGTTTCTTTTAATACTTTAGAAACGACAGATAAGGCATCATTCCAGCTTGATTTTTCTAATTTTCCCGTTTCCTTATTTCGAACGTACGGTGTATCTAAGCGACGCTTTTTTAAACCGTCCAAGGCAAAGCGTGTTTTATCACTAATCCATTCTTCATTTACACCTTCATGAAGACGAGGCAAAATACGCATAACTTCTCGTCCCCGTGTATCTACACGAATGTTGGAACCAACAGCATCATGAATATCAATCGTCTCTGTTTTCTTAAGTTCCCATGGACGGGCTCTAAAAGCGTAGGGCTTTGAAGTAAGGGCTCCCACAGGACACACATCTATCATATTTCCAGAGAGTTCTGATGAAAGTGTTTTTTCAATAAACGTTCCTATCTCAGAATCTTCTCCACGATTCAATAGCCCCAAATTAGCTGTCCCTGCAATTTCTTCTCCAAACCGTATGCAACGCGTACATTGAATACAACGCGTCATAACAGTTTCAATTAACGGCCCAAAGTTTTTATTTTTAACGGATCTTTTCGTCTCACGGTATCTAGACTGATCAAATCCATAACCAAAGGCTTGATCTTGAAGATCACACTCTCCTCCTTGGTCACAAATCGGACAATCCAAGGGATGGTTAATCAAAAGCATTTCCATTACACCCTTGCGAGCTTTTTGAATAGTCTCAGAATGCGTTGTAATTTCCATTCCCTCTCCGGCAGCCATCGCACAGGATGCCACAGGTTTGGGAGCACCTTTTAGATCAACCAAGCACATACGGCAATTAGCAGGAACACTTAGCCTGTCATGGTAGCAAAAACGTGGAATTTCGACGCCCAGCATTTCAGCTGCTTGCAAAACGGAGGTACCGTTTTCCACTTCAATTTCCATTCCATTAATTGTTAATTTGGGCATTTTATTCTTTCAACCTCATGCAACTTTCACTTGTTTTCTATAAGCGAGTATTCTTGCTTCCATCTCAGGCCTAAAGTGACGAATAAGCCCCTGAACAGGCCATGCAGCGGCATCACCCAGGGCACAAATTGTCTGCCCTTCAATTTCTTTAGTTAAATCGTAGAGCATATCAATTTCTTCAAGAGTAGCATTTCCTTTGCACATTCGTAACATAGTTCTCCATAACCAACCTGTCCCTTCGCGACATGGTGTACATTGACCACAACTTTCATGCATATAGAAATGAGAAAGTCGTGCAATGGCATAGATGATATCTGTATTTTTATCCATAACAATAACCCCTG
>JAJFGT010000247.1 GCA_021776015.1 Alphaproteobacteria bacterium | reverse complement strand
GTGGAATGGAAACGCGGACAGGTGATAATTGTCTGTTTATGGTAGGTGTTCATATAGCGCATGATTGTATCGTTGGAAACAATGTCATCATGGCAAACAATGCCACTCTCGGCGGGCATGTTGTTGTTGGAAATAATGTCTTAATCGGAGGGCTTTCTGCTGTCCATCAATTTGTTAGAATTGGCGACTATGCCGTTATTGGAGGTATGTCAGGTGTCGAAAGTGACGTTATTCCTTATGGCCGTGTCAAAGGAGAAAGAGCCTTCCTTGCAGGTTTAAATCTTATTGGACTAGAGCGAAATGGATTTGAAAAACCAGAGATAAAAGTTATTCATAAAGCTTTTTCACAGCTTTTTTCAAATGAAGGAACTCTTGAAGATCGTCTTATTCAGGTTGAAAAAGACTATGAAGGTCACTCAGATGTCCAAAAAATAATATCCTTTGCTAAAGAAAAGTCCAGATTCCCCTTATGCCGACCCCTTCAAAAAAAGTAGAAATATTTAAGCTTGGGATTATTGCAGGAGGAGGGCGTCTTCCTGAGATGCTCCTCAAATACTGTCATGATGTCGGTATGGAACCTTATGTTTTGGCTTTTAAAGGGCATACAGATCCCGCCCTTGTTGAAAATGTGGCTCATGATTGGACGCATCTTGGGGCTTTACAGCAAAATATCGATTTTTTAAAATCCGCAGGTCTAAAAGATCTCGTCTTTTGTGGAGATATAAAACGTCCTTCTTTTCGAGAACTTAAACTTGATAGAAGAGCTGCAAAATTTGTGGCTCTTAAAGGTTTTAAAGCACTCGGTGATAATGATCTCCTGACCTCTATTAAGGCAGAAATTTCAAAAGACGGGTTTGTCTTACATGGTGTTCATGAATTTATAGAGGACATTCTCTCTCCCGCTGGTCTTTTGGGAGAGTACAAGCCATCAGCTCAAGATTTTAAAGATATAGAATACGGATTTAAAATTTCACAGGAACTAGGGCGTTTAGATATTGGACAATCTGTGATTGTTCAAGATGGATTTGTCATTGGGGTAGAAGCCATTGAAGGAACAGATTCTCTGATTAAACGTGTTAAGCCTTTATTGAAAGTCTCTGAAATTAAAGGGGTCTTGGTAAAAACATGTAAACCACAGCAGGATAAAAATTTGGATCTTCCAACAATTGGTATTCAGACTTTAGAGCATGCTGCGGAGGTGGGGCTTGCAGGGATAGCCTTTCATGCAGGGAAAAGCCTTGTTTTGGATTTGGAACATGTCATTGCCTACGCCAACAAAAACAATTTATTTCTCTACGGAATAGAGTCATAAAGCATCATGAAAAAGATATTTATCATTGCAGGAGAAGCATCAGGAGATATTCTTGCCGCGGATATCTTAAAAGTTTTAAAATCTAGAAATTCTGATATTGAAATTCATGGAATAGGGGGGAAGTTAAGCCTTTCCGCAGGCTTAGAAAAGAGCCTCTTTCCTATGGAAGAGCTTTCAATCATGGGGATTGCAGAAATTGTCCCTAAAATCCCTCACTTTCTAAAGCGAATTAAAGAAACTGTTCAAAAAATTGAAGACATCAAACCAGATCTTATTTTGACAGTAGACTCTCCCGAGTTTTCTTTTCGTGTTCAAAAGAATATAAAAAAGAAAAGCTGGGGAGGGGACATAAAGCAAGTTCATATGGTCGCACCCACAGTATGGGCGTGGAGACCTGATCGGGCGAAGGCTATATCAGAATTTCTTGATGGTCTTATATGCCTTTTCCCTTTTGAACCGCCTTATTTTGAGAGAGAAGGATTGCCTGCTATTTATACAGGGCATCCCGTGATCGGGCGTTATAAAAATGCACCATCTCAGGAAGAGGCCCGAGAATTTTTAGGATTTAAAAATGATAAAAAAATTGTAGGAGTTCTGTTTGGAAGCCGTCGAGGAGAATTAAAAAAACATGGGTCTGTTTTTTGTAAAACTATTCATAGTGTTTTAACGCCTGATATGGAGATTCTTGTACCGACTCTTCCGCATTTGGAAGAAGAGGTTAAATCTCTTGTGGCAGAGCATTTTGAAAATCAAGATCAAATTCTGATTGTCAGTGATCCTTCCTACCAGACACATTATTTCAAAGCTATGGATTGTGCATTGGCAGTTTCTGGGACAGTTGGTTTAGAGCTTGCTGTCGCAGGGACACCGCATATTATTGGATATCGTGTTCATCCTTTAACGGCACCTATTTTGAGACGGATGATTAAGACAGAGTTTGCACATCTGGCAAATATTATTTTAGGACGAGGGGTTGTTCCTGAGTTCATGTATAAAGAGTGCCGAGAGGATGTTCTTTCTAAGGCCTTGCAAAATCTACTGTCTGGAGACGGTGAGGTACAAAAACGTGACTTTCAAGAGCTCAGAGAAATCCTTATAACAGACAAGCCTCCTGCTGAAACAGCTGTTGATTTTCTCATGAGAGTATAGCTTGACAGTGCTTCAATTTTGTTATAATTGACATATAGATAAACCTTTTATCTGATGAATTAGAAACAAAGCGGGCGAAAGACATGAAGCAGTTAACACAAGATTTTAATCTTCTTTTTCAGGATTTAGAGGCACATATTGCGACCGCTACTGAACAAGATTTAGATGCGAACGATCTCTATCGTAATATGTGTCCAATATTAGAGACATATGGAGAGGCTGTTGCTGATCCTATGAGGAGAAGTGATAATGATGCCGAGCTGGATGAAAACCTTTTGAAGGCACAGTTAGTTATAAAAAAAGCCCTAGACACCCTATCACCTGAAGATACATGTGTAGTCGGAACTCGGATTTTTGTGGAGTCTCCTAAAAGCCCCCTAGGGAAGATGGCACAACAAGCGGTCTTTGCTGCTGTACCGTCTATTCCTAATAGACATTTTCATGATGTTCGTCTAAAAATGATGGCTGAAATGCCTCAATATGGGGGGCCTACTCTGAAACAAAAAGATTATAGATCTCCTCAATCGGTTTTATGCTAAAAATAGATCTGTAACCAAATGCTTTTATAAGGCGAATATTTCTTTATGAAGTATTTTATTCCCCT
>JAJFGT010000246.1 GCA_021776015.1 Alphaproteobacteria bacterium | reverse complement strand
TGGATGGTCATTGAGTCTGTTTTACGAACCAATTTTTTCCAACCTGATGACTCAGGATTCTCTAAAGATTACGTTTCAATAAAATTGGACAGTCAGAACATTGTATCTCTTCCTGATCCTAAACCTTATCGAGAGATTTTTGTTTACTCTGCGCGTATTGAAGGTGTTCACTTACGAGGGGGGGAGATTTCTCGAGGGGGCTTACGCTGGTCGGATCGCCATGAAGACTTTAGAACTGAAGTTTTAGGTTTAATGAAGGCACAGATGGTCAAAAATTCTGTTATTGTTCCAATGGGAGCAAAAGGAGGCTTTATTGTAAAACAACCCCCGCTCTCTGGAGATCGACAGGATTTACTAAAAGAAGGTATCGCTTGTTATAAAATTTTTATTCGTGCGTTACTAGATATTACCGATAATGTAGAAAATCAAAAAACAATTTTCCCTCATCATGTTGTTCGACGAGATGGTGACGATCCTTATTTAGTTGTTGCTGCAGATAAGGGAACGGCTACTTTTTCTGATATTGCAAATGGAGTATCTCGAGAATATGGATTTTGGTTGGATGATGCCTTTGCATCTGGAGGTTCAGCTGGATATGACCATAAAGTCATGGGTATTACTGCACGAGGAGCTTGGGAGTCTGTAAAGCGTCATTTTCGTGAAGCAGGACGAGATATACAATCTCAAAATTTTGATGTGATTGGTGTAGGGGATATGGGAGGAGATGTTTTTGGAAATGGGATGCTTCTCTCCAAACATATTTGTCTGATAGGAGCCTTTAACCATCTTCATATTTTCTGTGACCCGAACCCAGATCCAATGAAGAGCTGGAGTGAAAGGCAACGCCTTTTTGATGCTGTAAAGGGATGGGATTACTATGATCAAAAACTCCTATCTAAAGGAGGCCAAATTTATAATCGACATGATAAGACTCTAAAGCTTACAGCACAGATCAAAGAACGCTTTGGAATTCAGGTTGATGAGATCGCTCCTCATGAGTTAATAAAGATTATGTTGAAGTCTCAAACAGATCTTTTGTGGTTTGGAGGAATAGGGACTTATATTAAATCCACATCTGAAAATCATGCAGATGTTAGTGATAAGGCTAATGATAATCTACGTATTAATGCGAATGATGTACAAGCTCAAGTCATTGGAGAAGGCGCAAATCTTGGTGTTACACAGCTAGCTCGAATTGAATATGCAACTCAAGGTGGAAGGGTGAATGCAGATTTTATTGACAATATGGGAGGTGTTGATTCTTCAGACCATGAAGTTAATATCAAAATTCTTTTGAATAAATTGGTATATGGGAAAAAACGAAGTTTAACATTAGAGAGTAGAAATAAATTACTTGAGCAAATGACAAAAGACGTTGAAGACCTTGTTCTCGGTCATAATTATCAGCAAGCTCAGGCTATGAGTCTTATGACGTTTACAGCACCGAGAACTCTTCTTGCACAGGTAGAATATATACAAATGCTCGAGGAAAAGAATTTACTGAATCCTACATTAGAATTTCTTCCCAATGAAGAAGAAATAGACTTTCGTCTCAAAGAGGGAAAAGGCTTATACCCTCCAGAATTAGCGACTTTGCAATGTTACGCAAAAAACATCCTTACAAAAGATCTCCTTTCCACAAATATTCCAGATCATTCCATGATGGAAGAGATTTTATTAAAATATTTTCCTTCTATCCTTGTTAAAAAATATAAGAAAGAGATTCTTATTCATCCTCTGCGAAGAGAAATTATTGCTACACAGTTGGCCAATACGATTGTAAATCGTTTCGGCCCAACCTTTGTAAATAATGTTATCAATAATACAGGAGCCTCTTTAGAAACTATTTTTAATGCGTATCTAATTATTAGCCATGCGTTTGAATTACAGGCTCTATGGAACGATATAGAATCTTTGGATGGAAAGGTTGACCCATCTGTTCAAATAAAAATATTGAGTGATGTATCTAAAATTATTGAACGGCAAATTACATGGCTTGCAAAGAGACGAGGGGGAAATCTTAATCCTATTCAACAAGCGCCTATTTTCAAAAAAGCAGTAAAAGCTTTGCGTCAGGATCTCGTAGAGATCCTCCCAGAAGCGCGTTTAACACGTTTAAATATGATTATGTCTGATTATATGGAGGAGGGGATTCCTGAAGATATAGCGCGTGACATTACCTATTTATCTCCGATGAGTGCCATTGGAAATATCATTCTTATTGCAGAGCAACGCAAAATTCCAATTAGAGATATGGCGCATGTTTACTACGTAATTGGAGAACACTTTCATATTTATTGGCTGCGGACACAAAGTCGTCATCTTTTGGCCTCTGGAATTTGGTCAGGGCAAGCTCTCCGAGAGATTAGGAGTAAATTATATATGTCTCAGGCAAAAATTGCAGAACAATATATTGTCGATTGTACAGAAAAGACGGTTAAAATTTCTCCAGAGTTAATTGAAGAATGGTGTCGAAATAAATCACTACGTTCTGAGCAAATCAAAGCAAAAATTTGGATTATGCGGGATTCTCAGCAGATTGATATTTCCATGCTCATCGTTATAGAGCAGATGCTCAATTCTTTATATGAGTTGTAGTGATTATTACAATATTTCTAAGGTAAGGGGCGCTCAAGAAGCTCTTCAATGAGATCAGAAATTGGGGCATTTTCATTGAGGCATTTATAGACAGCATTTGAAATTGGCATTTCAACGGCATTGTTTTTTGCCATAGTCCTAAGAGCTTTTGATGTATGAACACCTTCTGTAACGGAATTTCTGCTCCCTAAGATCTCCTCAAGAGTCTGTCCTTCCCCAAGAAGGACACCAAGAGAATAATTGCGAGATTGTAAGCTAGAGCATGTGAGCATTAAATCTCCAACACCACACATACCCATTAATGTCTCTTTATTGGCACCCATTGCTGATGCAAGGCGCTCCATTTCTGCTAATCCTCTGGTGACAAGAGCCGCTCTAGCGCTTTCTCCATAATTGAGTCCTTCTACAATACCAGCAGCAATAGCAATCACATTTTTAACAGCGCCCCCAATTTGAGCACCTATAATATCGTCTGTAACATAGATTCTAAGATTTTTAGTATTGAGAGCATTTCTAAGATTACGTGCCATGTCCTTATCTTTAACAGCTAATGTCATAGAGCTAGGTTTTCCTTTGGAAATGTCTGTAGCAAAGGTAGGTCCCGTCATGACGGCACAATTTGCATGTGGAATTTCTTCTTCTAAAACCTGAGACAAAAGACTACCTGTTTCTATTTCAATTCCTTTTGAACATAGAACAACAGGCTGCCCTTCTTTAATATAGGGGGCAATTGTTTTGAATAATTCTCGTATATATTGGGCAGGAGTTGCGATAAGAAGAATATCTTTTTTACAGATTTCTTCTAGGCTATTTGTTGCCTTTAGATCTTTTGATAGCGATATATTAGGGAGAAACAGAGTATTTTCGTGTTTTTCATTGATCGCGCTTACAATATCTTCTTCTCGAGCCCATATTTTTACATTTTTGCCTGATGATATAATACTTTGAGCCAGTGCCGTTCCCCATGCACCGCCACCAAGAACACCAATTTTTAAATGTTTATCCATATATTTTTCCTTTTTAAGAAAGTTATCTTAACGTGAAGATACAATCTATTTCATGCAATTCTCTTATAAACTCGAGAGTATAGATATGTGGAAAATAAGTGCAAGATGTGTTTTCTGTAACAGAGGTAACAGCTCTTATATTATAAAAATACACTCTCGTAACATTGTTTTAGTCCATCTCTGTAAGTGGGATATTTGAGCTTTATACCCAATTCTTCCTTGATAAGAGTATTACGGACACGTTTGTTATCAGAATAAAAACTTTGTGTAATAGGAGGTAAATCTGCAAGTTCTATATCAATTAATGGAGGTTCTTGTACGCCCAGTAAACGTGCAGCTTCAGCAATGATCATATGGCTTGGAACGGGTTCGTCGTCACTAACATTATAAATTGCTCCTGCTTTGGGGCGTAACATAGAAGTTTCTAAAATTTGGGTAATATCATCAATATGAATACGGTTGAAAACATGATTTTCTTTATAGATTCTACGAGCAATTCCTACTTGAACAGAATCAATAGCACTGCGTCCTACGCCATAAATACCCGCTAATCGGAAAATATGAACAGGGGCATTATAGCGTCTGAAAAGGGATAACCACTGTTCTTCGGCTTTGGCGCGTCGTGTACCTCTGATGGTTGAAGGTTGAATTTCAGATGTTTCATCAACCCAATCTCCATGACGATCACCATAGACCCCTGTTGTTGAGAGATAACCAATCCATTCTAGTGTTTCAATATTTACAATATCTCTAAGATAAGATCTAAAAACAGGACAGCCTAAATTTTGAGGTGGAATGGAAATTAAAAGATGTGTAACACCTTGAAGAAGAGAAGATATGTCTGAAAGACCTTGATCCTGATCTTGATCTTGTACAACAAGAGAAACATTTCGCTCTTCCATAAGGATTTGCTTTTCAGGATTTGTTGTCGTCCCTCCTATTTCCCATGTATAAGAACTATCTGAATTTCTTAAAGATTTTTCAAGATGACTACATACATAGCCGAATCCAAAACAAAATAATTTCTTATATTTCATTGTTACTCATAGATCAGAAGTTAGTATCTTCATAATGCTTTGATGGAACAAATCCGGGGATACGTTCCTCAAGAAGGGGTTGAAAGCTTGGGCGAGATTTAATGCGAGCATACCAGTCTCGAGCAGGATGATGTTCATCCCATGGGACATCCCCCATATAGTCAATAGCAGAAAGATGCGCAGCAGCAGCAATATCAGCAAGAGAGAAAAAGTCTCCTGCAAGCCACTGGCGACGCTCTGTCAAAAATCCAATATAGTCTAGATGATAATGAATGTTTGCATGTCCTGCTCGTACAGAAGGCCCATGAGGTTCACCTAAATGGAGAACTCGTTTCATCAATTTTTCACCAAGAAGGTTATCCGTAACCTCACGATTAAATTTTACATCAAACCACCCAACAAGACGGCGGACTTCTCCCCGCTGAATCGGGTCTTGCCCTAACAGGGAAATCTCAGGATAAACTTCCTCAAGATATTCAGAAATGACAGTACTATTTGAAAGGGTCGTGCCATCAGGTTCGATAAGAACAGGGACGTCTCCTGCAGGATTTAGAGCTAAAAATTCAGTCCGTCGTTCCCAAATTTTCTCAACTTCCAAATCAAAATCCAACCCTTTTTCAGATAAAAGGAGCCTGATCTTTCGGGAGAAAGGTTGAAGCCATAAATAGTAAAGTGTTCTCATAATCTGATAACTATAGCAGTTTTTTTAAAAGAATCAGAGTCCTTTTATTTCACAAAGGGGAGCATACGCTTTAACGTTGCATCGCGATCGATGAAATGATGTTTGAGAGCACCAGCTATATGTAAGACAACGACAGTAATCAGAGCATATCCTCCAAGCATATGAATCTGTGCCAAAAATTCTCCGCGTAATTCATTTTTTGGAAGTAAATCAGGGAGTGTAAAAAGATGAAAGACGCTGACAGAATAGCCATAAGATGATGACATTCCCCATCCACTCAGTGGCATAGAGAATGCTAAAATATATAAGAAAACAAAGATTGTTTTTGCGAGTCTTTTTTCCCATTGTTTGTGGGTGTCTAAAGGTTTTGGATAGGTCTTAGTATAGATGCTATGCCAAGACCAGAGAACACGGATGAGCATAAGAGCAAGAACAACAGCACCAAAAGATTTATGAAGTCCATAGAGCTGTGATCTCAAGTCACTTCTGTCCATTTCTACCATAATTAGACCCAGAGTTAAGAGC
>JAJFGT010000245.1 GCA_021776015.1 Alphaproteobacteria bacterium | reverse complement strand
CTTTTTGACGTCCAAATCCTGTGACATCAATTACTGTCAATCCCGTAATTCCAATATGGGTAAGGGCATTTCGTACTTCATCTACTTTAGAAGGCTGAAGAATTGCTACAATCATTTTCATGGTTAAAACCTCTATCTCTTTATCTATGTGATCTTATACTCATTTTCATTTAGAGAATGAAATGTTATAGTCCTATTCTCTAGCAAAGCAGAGTTTTCTACCTAATTATACATGTTCGATAAAACTATGGCACGAAAAAAGACAAATCATCAGATAAACAACCATTATGATGTCATTATTATAGGAGGAGGGCTTGCTGGTCTAAGTCTTGCTAATCTCCTTGGCTCTAACTCTATAAGTGTTTGTTGTATTGATGGAGTTGATCCTAAAAAAACATGTAAAGAATCTTTTGATGGTCGAACTGTTGCAATCTCATGGGCGTCTCATAAGATTTTAGAAAGTGCAGGCCTATGGAATATGCTTCAACCCGATGCCTGCCCTATTCAAGATATACAAATTTTAGATGGAGAAAGTCCTGTTCTCCTTGAGTTATTAAGTAGGGATGTCAATAAATCTGCTTTTGGATGGATTGTTGAAAACCATTTGTTGCGTCGTGCCCTCTATAAAGGGATTAGTGAAAAAGAGACAATTACACTGGTTGCACCTATGAGTGTAGAAGATTTTTCAGTCTTTGATGATCATGCTGAAGCTATCACAAAAGATGGACAGACTTTTTCAGCGCCGCTCATTATTGGGGCTGATGGACGATTTTCAAAAACAAGAGATTGGATGAATATTTCAGTCCGTGAATGGAGTTATCATCAACAAGCATTTGTTTGTACCGTAGCACACACTCAGTCACATAATCATATTGCTGTTGAGCATTTTAACTCTGAAGGGCCATTTGCTGTCCTTCCTCTAACAGATGACAAATCAGGACAACATAGATCCTCTGTCGTGTGGACAGAGTCCTCACGGAGAGAGCAAGAGATTAAGAGCTGGAGTGACGAACGATTTAATCAGGAATTGAATCTACGGTTTCCGGATTTTTATGGAGATGTTCATTTAGTTAGCCCACGATCATCCTTTCCCTTAGGGCTTAAGCATGCTTATAGCTATATTGGAGAAAGAATGGCATTGGTTGCAGATGCAGCACATGCCATGCATCCCATTGCAGGGCAGGGCTTAAATATGGGTTTTAGAGATATTGCTGTTATTTCAGATCTTATTGTTAAGGCCAAGGCAATGGAAGAAGATTTAGGTTCAGATCTTCTTTTGCGAAGTTATCAAACACAACGTCGTGCAGATAATACAGCTATGATGGCGGCAACAGATACACTGAATAAGATATTTTCTATCAAAACTCCTCCTTTTGCCTTTCTGCGTAAAACAGGAATCAAGGCTGTTTCACGTTTTAAGCCCGCAAAACGATTTTTTATAAAACATGCCATGGGCACAGCAGGTGTCCTACCTGATTTAATAGAACACTAAAGTAAAAACTAACTAGGTTTTAATCCTTTTTAGGGAAGAAAGTCCCTGTGACTCGCTTACCGCTCTCATCTCCAAATAATTGACTTAATCCCGTTTTAAGATTCACAATAGCACGATCTCCATTTAAAATATTTTGATCTCGTAGAATCTTAACAGCTCCTTTGAGAGTTATGATTTCTTTAAGTCCATCATAATGACCCTCATTCCCTGATGCTGTATCATTTTGAGTTGTAATCATAACATGACCAAAAGCATTGGCCTCTTTAAGACTTGTTTCAGATTTTACCTCTGTAAACCATGCTGTTACCTCATCAGCAGTAAGGGTTCGTGTTTCTTCTACAATCTTTGTATCCCCTGTTGCTTTAAATTTCTGTTCTTCTGTCCAGTATTCAAAAGTATCAGAGGCCTCAACAAGCATTTTTTCACTCGTGAGTTTTAGAGAATCTCCCGTCACTTTTGCATAGGCATCTTGGACTCTATAAACAGCCTTATCTCCTGAAATAACAGTATCTCTTGTTGTGATTATAACGTTCCCATCTGCAATAATTTCAGTAATTTGTGTCTTTTCTTGAGGGGAAGATATGTAATGTGCAGTGAGTTTATCTGCTTTAATTGTTGTATCATCTTGTGTTGCAATGGCATTCCCATTGGCGATGTATTGTTTTTTATCACGATGCCATTCAAGTGTTTGATCAGCGGAGATCTTAATTGGGGAGTTATCTGTGCCAGTTTTTGTTTGTGCCAGTGAAGAAAGAGGGCATAAAAGAGATAAAACTGCAGTAATAAGAAAGAAATGATATGTCATGATTTACTTTGATATATGTTCAGGGTTAAGGATTAAAACAGCAGGGCCTTTAAAAATAAAAATATTTTCCTGTCCTTTAGCTAGAAGCCCAGAGGCTTCAATATTTCCAACAGGCCCATGACCAGAGACAGGTGAAGTACTGATCGCAGTTTGTGTTTCAATGTTGATATCAACAGATTCTGTCAAAAGTTCATATTGGTCGTCATGGCTTAATAGAACATCTCCTTCAAGATGAAGAATTTGATTGTCTTGTGTATAGGTACCGTTTTTGCCCTTTAGAGAAATCTGTGTTCCATCATTAAAGCTCATATTAGCCATAGGTTTTTTAAGTTGTACCTGATCGTTATTTCCATCTTCTCCTTTTTCTCCATCCTGAAAGGCTCGTTCTGCTGTGATGCTAAAAGGCTCATTATCTTGATTTTGTGCTTCAAACTTAGCATTTACAAGTTCATTTTCTCCCATTTCATAGGGAATGATATCTTCAATAGGTGTCGCTTCAATCAGATCTTTCCTATCACTTAGAAGAAAAACCATGAAAAGTAAAACTGTTGCGATAACAGGAAGTATAACCCGAAGTTTTCGGATGATATATGAACGCTCCCCTTTAATAATAGCGCTGTGTCCTCGCCGTATAGAAGAGGGGTCATAAAATGATGAGGGATTTGTTTTATCTTCTTTATTGCTCATGGAGCTATTATGACGTGTTTAAAAGGAATTTCTAGTTTTTTAAGCAAGACCTGCTTGAAGACACTCGTGTATTCTTAGCATTCCAACGACTTTATTCTGATCTGTAACCACTAAACTTGTAATAGGAGTTTTGAAATGATTGAGCATAATGTCCATTCCTTTAACTGCTAAAAGATCAGGAGCAATTGTTTTTGGAGTTTTACTCATGAGATCCCCTACTGTTTTTGATAACAGATCAGGACTCATGTGACGTTTAATATCTCCATCTGTCATAATTCCAAGGAGGTTTTGTTTGTCATCAATAACAATAGCAGACCCAAGATTCTTTTGCGTCATTGTTAAAAAGACTTGATCCATAGTTTCATCCTTTTTTACAAAAGGAAGATCTTCCTCTTTGAGCATAAGATCTGAGACTTTTTTCATTTTTTGCCCAAGTTTTCCTCCTGGGTGAAAGACATTAAAATCTTCCTTTGTCATTCCACTTGTTTCAAGCAGAGTAATGGCAAGAGCATCTCCCAGTGTTATCATCATGGTCGTCGATGTTGTCGGAGCCATCCCGATCGAACAGGCTTCTTTAGCTTTAGGTACAAGTAGGAGAATATTAGAATGTTTTGCAAGGGGGCTTTTTGGGTTGCTTGTCATACCTATTAAAGGAATATTAAAACGCTGAGTGTAGGCAATCATATCTGATATTTCTGAATTTTCTCCAGAATTGGATAATAGAAGGACAACATCATTACGTGTGACCATACCCAGATCACCATGGGATGCTTCTCCTGGATGAACAAAAAAAGCAGGTGTTCCTGTAGAGGCAAGTGTTGCAGCAAGCTTCGTTGCTATATGCCCAGACTTACCCATTCCCGATACAATAAGACGACCTTGTTGCCCTGCTTTCATAGTATCAATAATTCTGATGGCTTTTTCAAAATTATGATCAAGGGAGTCTTTTAGTCGTAAAAGTCCTTCTGCCTCTATTTGAATAGTGCGTTGTGCGCTTCCCAGTATGTCCATTTTAAATCTGTTCTGTTTATTTTAGTGAATAAAAATATCAGTATCAATCCAACCTTCTATGTCAAGGCGGGCTCGTGTAGGTAAAAATTCAAAGCAACTTTGTGCAAGTTCCAATCTATTGTCTCGAATAAGACGATCTTTTAAAGTCTTTCTAAGAGCGTGGAGGTAAAGGACATCATCGGCAGCATAAACTTGTTGTTGCTTTGAAATCTCAGCATCCCCCCAATCAGAACATTGCTGTTGCTTATCAAGGTCAACATTTAAAAGTTCTTTTGTAATATTTCTTAACCCATGTCGATCTGTATTTGTACGACATAGGCGAGAGGCAATTTTTGTACAGAAAACAGGCGTACAGTCTATCCCTAAATAATATTTTATGCATGCCAAGTCAAAGCGGGCAAAATGGAATATTTTTTCAGTTGTTGGATCAGAAAGAAGTTTTTTTAGATTAGGGCAATCATAGAGTTTATCTTTGAATTGGACAAGGTGAGCATTCCCATCTCCATTTGAAATCTGTATAAGACACAAGCGGTCACGGTATAGATTAAGACCCATTGTTTCTGTATCAATAGCAAGATCTCCAGTCAGTAGTGAAAAATTTTCAGGAAGATCGTTTTCATAAAGGTATATTGTCATGGTTATTATTGTTTTCTTTTTGTGAGCGCATCTGTTTATAGGTTTCTATCTTTCTGTGCCGTGAAAGTCAATTGAGAATTACTGAACCTATTGACCCACAATCAAAATTCGGTTATTATAGAGATACATAGATAATAGGTTGAAAGTAAAAACGATGACGAATAGAACAATAACGCGTGCGGACCTTGCGGATGCCCTTTACCAAGAGTTAGGATTATCTCGAAATGAGACAGCGGATCTTGTTGATTCCGTCTTTGAAGAAGTATAAGATGCGC
>JAJFGT010000244.1 GCA_021776015.1 Alphaproteobacteria bacterium | reverse complement strand
AATATTTTGACGAAGATTTTCAGACAAAGGATACCCAAAGCTTACCCCTCCCCCTGAACGACGTTGGTCATAGGAACTTTCATCCTGCAAATCACGTGTAATATGAAAGACATCAACAGACGCTGAAATATCACGGTTCATGAAATAAGGTTCAGTCAAAGATAAATCAAATTCTGTTCTTTCTCCTGCCACTGTTGCAGCGAGAAGGAAATCTTGCCCTTTCCCAAGGAAGTTACGTTCTCTTAAACGTAGATCTCCTAATGGCCCATCATTTGTTGAAAATCCAGCTCCAATAGAAATCTCTCCTGTAGATTTTTCTGCAAGCGTGACATCAAGAACAGTTTTATCTGGTGAATTACCTGGACGAGCCTTAATATCTACAGATTCAAAGTATCCAAGGTCTTTTATATTTTGTTCTGATTTTGCAAGTTGTGATTTAACAAGGGGATCACCTTCTGCAATTTCAAATTCACGACGAACAACCTTATCCATTGTTCGTACATTCCCTCGAATATTAATCCGTTCAACAAATTGTGGGCGTGTTTCAGAAATATTAAAAATCACATAGATTGTACTATTTTGACGATTTCTTTTAATATCTGGAGACACACGAACAAATGGATACTGGTTTTCTTCCATAGCAAGAATTAAAGCATCAGATGTGTCTTCAACAGCATCCGCATTGTACCAATCCCCTGACTTAACTTCCAATTCATCTTTAACACTATCACTATTAAAGCCCTGAATTGGAGAATGGATCATGACATTAGCAATACGGTATCTTGATCCTTCATTTACTGTAAATGTTATAAAGAAGCTCTCTTTATCTTCAGACAATTCTGCAACAGCAGACAGGATACGAAAATCAGCGTACCCTTCCTTCAAATAAAAGCGACGAAGCAATTCTTTATCAAAGGCCATCCGATCAGGATCATAGCGATCTGCTGTGGATAAAAAACGAAACCAACGATCTTCTTTGGAAGAAATAGCAGATCTCAAATCACTATCATCAAAGGCCTTGTTTCCAATAAACCGTATTCCTTTAATTTCTGTAACCGCCCCTTCTGTGACTTCAAACACCAAATTGACACGATTTTGATCAAGCTTAATCAACTTAGGCTCAATTTGTGCTGAGAAACGTCCGCTTCTCTTATAAATCTGGTAAAGTCGTGCGGTATCACTTTGAATTTTTGTACGCGTTAGAACCATACGAGGACGAAGATGAATTTCTTGTGAAAGCTCGTCATCTTCAATCGTTTTATTCCCTTCAAAAACAATTTTGTTAATCACAGGATTTTCGACAACCGTTACAATCAAACGTCCATTACGAGATTTAACACTAACATCAGCAAAAAAGCCTGTCGCATAAAGCGCTTTTACCGATTGGTTTAAAGAATTTTCATTAATAGTATCCCCTAAGTTTAGAGGTAAATATGTCTTAATCGTTTCAACTTCGACACGTTCATTTCCTCGTATATCTATTTGAGACAACGTTTGAGAAAAAGCCGTTGAAGAAAACAAAAAGGTTAGAACGATACTGAAACAAACAATGGCTCGTAAACAAATATGAGGAGCCGCACAACGGCCAGAAAATCCAGAGAAAAAGTTCATAAATAATAACCTTATATCAAGTAAATTAAGTCAATTTGACACATAAACATACAGCCTAACTATAGTCCATTCTAGTGTTTTTAAAGGGTTTTTTTAAGAAGATCAAATAGAAAACACTTATATTTTTAAAATTCCATCTCTAGCAAGCTGATCGGCACGATCATTCCCCACATCTCCAGAATGTCCCTTAACCCAATAAAAATGAACATCATGTTTTTGAATAAGTTCGTCTAGAGGCTCCCATAAATCTTTATTTTTTATGGGTTTCTTAGAGGCACTTTTCCACCCCTTACGTTTCCAGCCTTCCATCCAATCGGTAATCCCCATCATGACATATTTACTATCTGTATAAATATCAACATGACAGCTTCCCTTAAGAGCCTCCAAACCCTTAATGGCGGCCATTAACTCCATACGATTATTTGTTGTGTCAGGGTCTCCACCATTTAATTCTTTTTCATGCCCATTCCAAGACATAAAAACGCCCCATCCTCCAGGACCAGGATTTCCACTACAGGCTCCATCAGTATAAAGAGTAATTTTTTTCTTCGTCACTATTTTTGTCATTGACAGACCTTTATTTTAAAATCTCTAAAACTTTTCTTCACGCAACAATTTGGGGATATTAAAAACAGTGTTTTCTTTTTGTGTTACAATTTCTTCTACTGTTATCTTAAACTTCTTTCTTAAGAAAGAAATGACCTCATCGACAAGGATATCAGGCGCAGAAGCTCCTGCTGTTAGCCCTAAGCTTTGAATATCCTCTAACCATTCATCTTTAATGTCACAGGCACGCTGAATGAGATAAGATTGTGGACAACCATACTCCTTTCCTACTTCAACAAGGCGATTTGAATTAGAAGAATTCGGTGCTCCTATGACCAAAAGAACCTCACATTTCGAAGCAATAGACTTGACCGCCTCCTGACGATTGGTTGTGGCATAGCAGATATCACCCTTTAGCGGCTCAATAATATCAGGGAACTTTAACTTCAATGCAGAGACAATACCTGCTGTATCATCCAGAGACAGGGTCGTCTGAGTACAGTAAGCAATACTATCTTGAGCATTATCATTAAAAGACAGCCGTTCAACATCTTCAGTTGTTTCAACAAGAACAACAGACCCCTTTGGAAGTTGACCCATTGTCCCCTCAACTTCAGGGTGCCCCGCATGCCCAATCAAAATAATATGATATCCCTTTTTATAATACTGCTCGGCTTCTCTGTGAACTTTACTCACCAAGGGACACGTCGCATCAATATAAAATAAATTCCGTTTACGCGCATCCTCAGGAACAGCCTTAGGGACACCATGTGCTGAGAAAATAACAGGCTGGTCATTGTCTGGGATTTCATCAAGCTCATCAACAAAAATGGCGCCTTTTTCTTT
>JAJFGT010000243.1 GCA_021776015.1 Alphaproteobacteria bacterium | reverse complement strand
TATGGCTCTTAATAAAGTAATTATTCAAGCAAAAGACGTTATTGATCCAAAAATTGCAGGAATATTATGCATGGATACAGCTGTTGCCATGTCAAAAATCGATCCAAAATCAATGGGATTAAAAATCTAAAAGAAATATGTTTTACTTTCATGCTCAGAATGAGGTGTGATAAGCACATTGTAAACGCCCACTATTGGCTGTTAATAAAGAGATATATAATAAATCATCGATTAATAATTATGATATATCTAATAAGAGATAACTATAAAAATGTAAGGATTAATCTATGGTTTGTTTTCCCAAATATATTGTTTTTCTTGTTGTTCTTTTATTTTCTTCTTCCGTGAGTGCACAGCATAACCATGATGGCACTGGAGAAGACTCTACTTTGTCTTTTGTTGAAATGATGATCAGCCTACAAACACAACTGGAAATATTAACGCGTTCAGTCATTGTTGATGATTTTGGGGAGGCTCATGATGCAGCATACAAGATTGCTACACATGAGGGGCCTTCTTTGAAAGAACTACAAATTGTGATGAAAGCTCTAGGTGGTAAAGCGGAGAGCTTTGAAGCGTGTGATAAAAAAGTTCATGATCTTGCTATGAAAATAGCCATAAATGCACACAATAAGGATGGCGATGCTATGGTTAATAACTATACGGATCTGGTTAAACAAGTTCGTACATGTCATCTTGAGTTTCGAGAAATTGTTCAAAATGCAAAGTAAGCGGATGTTCGCTATTGTATCAAAATGAGACATCTACCCTTGTTTTCTGATGCTTTAAACAAGTGCTCTGATGATTTTGCAAACACGCTCTTCTGCTGAAATTTTTGTGATGGGAGGCATTAGTTTTTGTCCTGTAATCATCTCAAAGACTCTGACATAGACATGGCTTGTTTCTGCTCTTAATTCATCTGGAATTTCAGGGATAGGATCGTTATAGGGATCACATTGTGCGCTCACCCACCGTCTGATCACGTCTTTATCAAGAGTCTCAGGGGGGAGTCCTTCTTTTAAACGGGCTTCATAGCTCTCTTTAATCCAGTATCGGCTACTGTCTGGCGTATGCAATTCATCCCCAATCACAATAACGCCTTCTGATGTAACGCCAAATTCATATTTAGTGTCGGCAAGAATAAGTCCCTTATCACTGGCGATGGATTGACCGCGTTCAAAAAGTGCCAAAGCATATTTAGAGACAGTCTCCCAGACTGTTTTATCAAGGAGACCCTCTGATAGAATTTCTTCTGCCGAGAGAGGGGCATCATGGTCGGTGGCTTTTGTCGTGGGGGTGATAATCGGGTGTTCTAGTTTTTGGTTATCCACCATACCATCGGGAAATTCTACCCCGTACATTTTCCTTTGGCCTTTTTTATAGAGCGTCAATATAGATGTGCCCGTTGAGCCCGCAAGATATCCACGGACAACGATTTCTACAGGAAGCATGGTTAAGCTCTCGCAGAGCATGATATTAGGGTCTGGACAGTCGATCATATGGTTGGGGCAAATATCTTGCGTTGTCTTAAACCAGTGCTCTGATAATTGAGTGAGAACTTGTCCTTTAAGAGGGATCGTCGTGATATGAAAGTCAAAAGCGCTCAGGCGATCCGTCGTGACGAGTAGCTTTTTTCCATCTCGTGTGTCAAAACAATCACGAACCTTTCCAACCATGGCATTGGGAACGTTTATTTTATCTACTGTATCATTGAGAAATTCTTTAATCATGGATCTGTTCTCTTGGTTTTGGATAGGGTTTTTCTATTCTTAATAGGTACATGCTGTTCATATATTTTCAAGGAAAATATTAAAAGATATAAGATGTATGGGGCTCTTGTTATCTTCTGTTGTCTTTTGTCATTTTTAAAACCATTATAGGATAGAAGCGAGGATAAAATGAGTAAAGACCCCTATGAAATACTCGGTGTGAGTAAGACAGCCAGCGAAGCTGAGATTAAATCCGCTTATCGCAAACTGGCTAGAAAATATCATCCAGACTTAAATCCTGACAAGAAAGATGCCGCTAAAAAATTCAAAGAATTGAATACGGCCAATGATATAGTGTCAGATAAAGAAAAACGCGCAGCGTTTGATCGTGGCGAAATTGATATAGAGGGGCAACCTCGTTATCAGCAACAACAGCAACGCACCTATCGAGATCATGCGCAAGGCGCGCAAGGAAGCCGCTATCATTCTAGTGGAGGGGCTTTTGATATGTCTGATTTGGAAGATCTCTTTTCTGGATTTGCTGGGGGATATAGAGGGGCGGCTGGAGGAGCAGATAGGTCCACAAAACCTTCATCTGATATTCATTATAGCCTTGATTTGGACTTCCTTGAGTCCTGTCTGGGCGCAAAAAAGCGTGTCACAATGTCTGATGGCAAAACCCTCGACATCACAATTCCCATAGGTATCAAAGAAGGACAAAAATTGAGACTAAAAGGTCAGGGGCAAGATTCTTCTGGAGATGCGTATGTGAAGGTGCGGATTGGAGATCATCCCTTTTTCATACGCAAAGATAAAGATATCAGGATTGAACTCCCCATTACCTTGCAAGAGAGTATATTGGGAGGAAAGATTGAGGTTCCTACCATTCATGGCTCTGTCCAAATGAGTGTTCCCAAAGGAACCAGCTCAGGCGTTACGTTGCGCCTGAAAGGGAAGGGCGTTAAAGGTGGGGATCAATATGTAAGCCTTAAAATTGTAATGCCAGAAAAGATTGATTCCGAACTGGAAGACGCTATTCGTACATGGTCTGAAACACATGCCTATAATCCACGCGCAAAAATGGAGAAACAGAGATGAAAACAGCAGCAGAAGTCTTAGAGATACTAGGAGCTCGTATTGATCTGTCCACGCTCGATGAGTATATTTCACGTGAATGGCTTCGACCCATTGCCAGCGATGAAGAGGGGTGGCTTTTTGAAGAGATCGATATTGCTCGCTTGGAGCTTGTGTGTCATCTCATGCAGGATATTAGCGTCAATGATGAAGGGATGGAGATCGTCTTATCCTTACTGGATCAGCTGTATGGAACCCGTACACATGTGGAGACTCTCAAACAAGCCATTGCACAGCAACCCACTGAGATTCAAACAGACATTAAAGTAACTATAGAGACATTGATAAAGACAGAGTAGTTATTCTCCCATGGAACAATCAGATATGCCTGAAACAGAAGAGAGCATTACTACAGGGACAATTTATACCTGTCCTATGCATCCTGAAATTGAACAAATTGGGGCAGGAAGCTGTCCTCTCTGTGGGATGGCGCTGGAACCTAAAAATCTAATAGGAGCCGAAGAAGATACAAGTGAACTTAAAGACATGAGTTTTCGCTTTTGGGTGAGTGCCGCTTTATCTGTTCCTCTTCTTCTCCTTGTTATGCTCAATCATCTCCCTAGTCGACCTATTGACGGGTTTATAAGCTCAGAGATACTTATATGGGTTGAGTTTGCACTGGCGACGCCTGTGATGCTGTGGGCAGCGCTCCCATTTTTTAAAAGAGGATGGGATTCTATTATAAACCGTCACCCTAATATGTTTACATTGATCTCTATTGGAACGGGTGTTGCTTATTTTTACAGTGTTATTGCGGCTATGATCCCAGAGATTTTTCCTGCTGAAATGCAGATGGAAAATGGTATGGTCGATGTTTATTTTGAGGCGTCTGCCATGATTGTTACACTTGTCTTATTGGGGCAAGTGATGGAGCTTCGCGCCCGAGCGCAAACAAGTGGCGCCATTCGAGCTCTTCTTGATCTCTCCCCAAAAATGGCACGCATTATTCGTAATGATAATACAGAAGGAGATGTTTATATCGATACGGTACGTGCCGGAGATAAAT
>JAJFGT010000242.1 GCA_021776015.1 Alphaproteobacteria bacterium | reverse complement strand
GAGCAGGCCCTGGTACAGACATACAAGGCGATATTACAGGTTTATTTTCTGTTCTTGTCGAAGGAGATGATGACAATGAGCCCATTTCTGATTCTGTACGAGGCATTTTAGACGGTCACATTGTCATGCAAAGAGAGATTGCAGAACGAGGACGATATCCTGCTATTAATGTATTAAAATCTGTTTCCAGATCTCTACCTATGGCTTTTACAGACCAACAAAATGAAACCATCCAAACAGCTAAAAGGGTTATAAGTACCTACGAAGATATGGCCGACCTTATTCGCCTTGGAGCCTATCGTAAGGGAAGCGACCCTCATGTTGATCGTGCCATTGAAATCTACCCTGCCATCGAAGCTTTTTTAGCTCAAAATAAAGAAGAAAGATCTTCTATTGAGGAGTCTTTTGAGGGCTTATCTCAAATACTAGGATTAACATGGGATGGACAGTTAAAAAATTGGTAATTTCAAATGGCTAAACTTGAATCTCTTATACGCTTCCAAAAGCATCGCGTTGATGAAAAGCAGAAAATTCTAGCACGTCTTTTCTATGAAGAAGAGACACTTCAAACACAAAAAAAAGATGTTTTAGAACGTGTAGAAGAAGAGTCAAAACTCGTCCAAGATGTTAATACTGATCCTATCCTCCAGATATCTTACTCAAACTTTCTTGCGAGTATAAAGATCAAAATAGCACATTTTGATCTAGAATTAGAAAAAATCAAAACACGAATTGATTTGGCACGAGATGATATTAGAACAGCTTTTGAAGAGCTTAAAAAAACAGAAATCGTAGAACGCAATCGTAAAAAGAAAGAGAGTGAAGCTCGTAGAAAGAAAGAAACTCTTGCATTAGATGAAATGGGGCTCGAAACCTACCGCCGTAAAAAGAAAACAAAAATTTAACAACCCTTTGTCTTCTCACCTAGAAAACATTTAAAAACTATTCAATTTATTCTAGTGTGCAGGAAATCCATAATTTTATCAAAAGGAACAGTACTATGAACTGTCGTATATTCTCTTTATTTATCCTCTCTCTTACTCTTATCCCTCTCTCCGCAAGCTTTGCTCAAGAGATTTCACAGGAGACACAAACTGTTCATAAATGGAAAATGACAACAAGCTGGCCTGGAGGAAACATGTTGAAAGGCGCCCAATCCTTTGCAGACCATGTGAGACACACCACGGATGGGCGCGTTGATATTAAAGTTTTCCCAGGAGGAGGATTAGGAAACCCCCTTAAGGTCACAGAAACTGTCTCCAATGGTGTTGCTGAGATTGGACATACATGGCCAGGATATGATTGGGGAAAAGACAAAACCGTAGTTTTATTTGGAGGCTGGGCTGGTGGAATGGATGCAGAACAAACATTTCATTGGCTCTATGAAGCCGGTGGGCAAGAATTACATCAAGAGTTTAGGAAAGAAAAATTCAATCTTCATGTCTTTGCTGTTGGTGTTGCACCTACAGAAGTTTTTTTACATTCTCAAAAACCCGTCAGAACACTTGATGATTTGAAGGGACTAAAAATACGAACAACTGGAGCGTGGCTTGAAATCTCTAAAAACTTAGGGGCCTCACCTGTGACATCGGCAGCGTCAGAAATTTATCAAATGTTAGAACGGGGAGTTATTGATGCTGCTGAAGGAGCAAGTCCCTCAGTTAACCTTCCTCTAGGATTTCATAAAACCGCCCCTTATGTTATTATTCCGGGTCTTCACCAACCAACGACTGTCATGGAGGTCGTGATTAATCAGGAGGCATGGGACAGGCTTTCCAAGCATGATCAATTAATGATTGAAATTGCTGCAAAACTTGCATCGTTCGAATACTGGACCCACATTGGTTATGACGATCTGCATGCTATGCAAGCATTTAGAGATAATAAAAATGAAATTATTGAACTGGATGACACTGTCAAGGCAGAGGCAAAACACCATGCTCGAGAATGGGGAAATAAGGTTGCCAATGAAAATGACTGGTTTGCCAAAGTATTAAAACACCAGAGAGATTTCCAAACCCTGTGGGAAAGTGGTGAATCATATCGGAATGTTCGTTAGATTAAAAATTTAACAACTCTCTTCCTCTCACTTAAAAGATCTTTAAAAAACATTCAATTTATTCTAGTGTGCAGGCAATCTAGAATTTTTATCAAAAGGAACAGCATTATGAACTGTCGTATCTTGTCTTTAGTTATCCTTTCTTTCACTCTTATGCCTTTCTCCTCAAGCTTTGCTCAAGAGACAGCACAGGAGGCACAGACTATTCATAAATGGAAAATGGCAACAAGCTGGTCTGGAGGAACGTACTTTGAACAAGCTAAATCTTTTGCAGACCGCGTAAAACAAACAACCAACGGGCGTGTTGATATTAAAGTTTTCCCTGGGGGGGCATTGGGAAATGCTCTTAAAGTTTCAGAAACTGTTTCTAATGGTGTGGCCGAAATTGGACATACATGGCCAGGATATGACTGGGGAAAAGACAAGACAGCTGTTTTATTTGGAGGCTGGGCAGGTGGAATGGATGCAGAACAAACTTTTCACTGGCTCTATGAAGCTGGTGGAAAAGAACTATACCAAGAGTTTCGGAAAGAAAAATTCAATCTTCATGTCTTTCCTGTAGGCGTTGCACCTACAGAGGTCTTTTTACATTCTCAAAAACCAGTCAGAACGCTTGATGATTTGAAGGGATTAAAAATACGGACTTCAGGATCATGGCTTGAAATCTCTAAAAACTTGGGGGCATCTCCTGTTACATCCGCAGGATCGGAAGTCTACCAAATGTTAGAGCGTGGTGTTGTTGATGCTACAGAATGGGCAAGTCCAGCAGCGAACCTTCCTATGGGATTCCATAAAATTGCTCCTTATGTTATTATTCCAGGTCTTCATCAGCCAACAACAGTTATAGAAGTTCTCATTAATCAAGAGGCATGGGATAAGCTTTCCAAACATGATCAATTGATGGTTGAAATTGCTGCAAAACTCTCATCATTTGAGAATTGGGTCTCTGTTGGTTATAATGATATGCATGCGATGCAAACATTTAGGGACAATAAAAATGAAATTATTGAACTGGATGACACTGTCAAAGCAGAAGCAAAACGCCATGCTCAAAAATGGGGAGATACGGTTTCCACTAAAAATGAGGGGTTTGCTAAAGTATTGAAACATCAAAGAGACTTCCAAACCCTTTGGGAAAGTGGAGAATCATATCGGAATGTTCGATAGGGTATAGATGTTTAAAAAATTTGTTTTTCTTATTGAAAAAGCAACTGGCGCAGCTGGATTGCTCGCTGCTTTTTTAATTCTGCCTCTGATCCTTTTTACTGTTTATGAGGTCTTTGCTCGCTATGTACTCAATAGTCCTACCATCTGGGCTTACGAGCTAGCCACCATGGTTACAGGCACCTGTTTTGCTCTGGGGATGGCCTATACTCTACGAGAACGCGCCCATATACGCATTGATATTTTCTATGATCGATTTAGTGAAAAGACACAAGCTTTGATTACGATCATTGGATATCTCTTTTTATTCTTACCCATTATATGGTTGCTAACACATGCTCTTTGTCTTTATGCCTTTGAGGCTTATATGAGCGGTGAAAGAACGGGGCAATCTGCGTGGAACCCTCCTGTCTGGCCTTTTCGAACGACCATTGCTATTGGATTTACACTCTTAGCCCTCCAAGCAACCGCTGAACTTATTAAATTCATCGCCATCCTAGTGGGAAAGCCTGTTATAGATCGCCCTGAAAAAGAACGTATTCGGATGTAATCATGGAATATTTTGCCCTCCTCATGTTTCCTGTTTTAATTGCAATCATCATGATGGGTTTTCATGTTGCCTTTTCAATGATGGGCGTGGCCTTAATTTTTGGATTCATGACCTTTGGCGATTCTGTTATCTTTCAGTTTATTGAGAAAGTTGACTCGGTCTCCAGTAATTTTATTTTAGCTGCTATTCCCCTCTTTGTTTTTATGGGTGCCATGTTGGAACGTGCAGGCATTGCGGCCAAACTCTTTGACGCTATCAATCTTTGGACAAAACATCTCCCTGGTGGTTTGAGCATTAGCACAATGCTTCTTTGCATTATTTTTGCAGCCTCTGCGGGTGTTGTCGGTGCCACAGAAGCCGTTGTGGGATTGCTTGCCATTCCTATCATGCTCCGCTATGGCTATGATAAGAAACTAATCTCAGGGACAATCTGTGCAGGAGGATCTCTAGGAACGATCATCCCTCCCTCTATCACAGTTATTATTTTGGGACCTGTCGCTGATGTTTCTGTAGGAGATTTATTCGCTGGCATGATTATACCAGGGCTTTTAATATCTGCCTGTTATCTCCTTTATATTATTTTCATTGCCTTGAGACATCCCGAAAAGGCGCCAGCCTGTATCGCTGGTGAAGAAAGTGAAATTAAAACAATGAGAGAAAAACTGCATATAACTTTTTTTGCATTACTCCCTCCTGTCCTGCTCATTTTTTGTGTTCTTGGGACAATTATTTTTGGAATTGCATCTCCAACAGAAGCTGCTGCCATTGGAGCTCTGGCATCATTTCTTCTTGCTGCTTTTCACAAGACCCTCAATCGCTCTGTTTTACACGATGTCTTAATCCGAACAATTAAAATAACAGCTATGATTTTGATGATCGTCCTTGGTGGAAGTATGTTTGCAGGCGTGTTTATTGGGTCAGGTGGGGCTATGGTCATTGAAGATGTCTTACAGACACCCTACCTAGGCCGTTGGGGCGTTCTTCTCCTTGTATTAGGGCTAGCCTTTTTAGCAGGGTTTTTTCTTGATTGGATTTCCATTGTTCTCATTTTTATTCCTATCTTTATGCCTCTCATTGTAGGATTTGGCTTTGACCCTATCTGGTTTTGCGTGCTCTTTTTAATTGTTATTCAAACAAGTTACCTCACCCCTCCTCTTGCCCCTGCTATTTTCTATCTCAAAGGAATTGCACCCCCTGAGATTAAACTCTCAGACATGTTCCGTGGAGTCATCCCCTTTATCTTCATACATATTTTTATCCTTATCACGATCTTATCTATTCCAGAAATCGTGACATGGCTTCCCAGTAAGATCGTAGGGTTTTAGAGAAAATTATCTATCCTTCTTCTAAGATATCTTGATCTTTAAAGACTTTCCCTATATCTCTTTGTGCCATGAGCTCTACACCCAAAACAACACCTCTTGAACATATTCGTAACTTTGCGATCATCGCCCATATTGATCATGGAAAATCAACACTGGCCGATCGTCTAATCCAAACCTGTGGAGGCTTGGAAGAGCGAGAAATGAGTGAGCAAGTTCTCGACAATATGGATATTGAACGCGAGCGAGGCATTACGATCAAAGCCCAAACAGTCCGCCTTGCCTATACCGCCAAAGATGGCATTGAATACCAACTCAATCTCATGGACACCCCCGGTCATGTTGATTTTTCTTATGAGGTCTCTCGATCTCTGGCTTCTTGTGAAGGGTCTCTCCTTGTTGTTGATGCCTCTCAAGGCGTGGAAGCACAAACTCTTGCCAATGTGTATATGGCCATGGAGAATGACCATGAAATTATTCCCGTTATCAATAAAATTGATCTCCCTGCTGCCGATATTGAACGTGCGAAAGAGGCCATTGAAAATGTGATTGGACTTCCCGCAGATGATGCTCTTCCTGTTTCAGGAAAAACAGGAGCTGGGATTGATGATCTCCTTGAAGCTATCGTCACCCGTCTCCCTTCACCAAAAACAGGTAACCCTGAAGCTCCGACTAAAGCCCTTCTTGTCGATAGTTGGTATGATTCCTAATTGGGCGTTGTTATTCTGGTTCGTGTGATTGATGGCACCTTGCGCAAAGGTCAAAAAATAAGATTTATGGGCACAAAAGCCACACGTGAGGTTGACCGTGTGGGGATGTTCACGCCTAAAAAAGTACTCCTCGATTGTCTGAGTGCTGGTGAAATGGGATTTATTACCGCAGGTATTAAAGAGATTTCAGAAACCAAGGTTGGGGACACGATCACAGATGAAAAAAATCAATGTGATACCCCTCTCGAAGGATTTAAACCTTCTATCCCTATGGTTTTTTGCTCTCTCTTTCCCATTGATAGTGGAGAATATGAGAAACTTAGAGATTCTCTTGCCCGACTAGCTCTCAACGACGCATCTCTTATTTATGAGAATGAAAGCTCTCAAGCACTTGGTATGGGATTTCGCTGTGGCTTTTTAGGACTTCTTCATATGGAGATCATTCAAGAACGGCTCGAGCGTGAGTTTGATCTCGACCTTATTCCCACAGCTCCGAGCGTGGTCTATATCCTTCATATGACGGATGGCTCCACCAAAGAACTCTATAATCCTGTTGATATGCCCGATGTTGTGCAGATCAAAGAAATTCAAGAGCCATGGATCAAAGCCACCATCCTTACACCTGATGAATATCTGGGCGGATTGCTCCATCTGTGTGAAGAGCGCCGTGGGGAGCAAATCAATTTAACCTATGTCGGCGATCGAGCGATGATCGAATACCGCCTTCCTTTGAATGAAGTGGTCTTTGATTTCTATGATCGTCTTAAATCTATTTCTCGAGGCTATGCCTCTTTTGATTACAGTATTGATGGTTATAAAACAGAAGATCTTGTCCGTATGAACATCCTTGTGAATGCAGAAAGTGTTGATGCCCTTGCTATGATCGTCCATCGCTCTCAGGCTGAAAATCGTGGGCGACAACTTTGTGAACGCCTCAAAGATCTTATCCCACGCCAGATGTTTAAAATTGCGATCCAAGCCGCTATCGGAGGGAAAGTCATCGCACGAGAAACCTTATCGGCTCTGCGCAAAGATGTGACCGCCAAATGTTACGGAGGAGATATCTCTCGGAAGAAAAAACTTCTCGATAAACAGAAAAAAGGGAAAGCTAAAATGCGCCAATATGGGAATGTGGACATTCCTCAATCCGCCTTTATCGCCGCCCTCAAAATGGGCGATGAGTAACCTCTTATCATTTTTCTTCAAAATTATTTATTAAATATAAATTATTTATTAAATATATACGAAACGTATT
>JAJFGT010000241.1 GCA_021776015.1 Alphaproteobacteria bacterium | reverse complement strand
TATCTCTCCTGAAATTTTATTCACCGCATGTTTCTTGACAATTCTTTGTCTCTATACAGTTTTTTGGGCTCCGTCATCACAAGCTATCAAAAGAAGAGTTAGGATTACCGTAGTCTCTTTTCTTATTGCTTTTATAACAGTCTATATTTTCTACATAAATTCTATGCGAGCAGGAATTGGAGCTGTTATTTTATCGATGATGTTTATAACTTTATGGGCATTAGTCTATAGACCTAAAAAATCTTTGATCTTAATGATGGGGGTTTGTGTTGGGATTATTCTTTTTCAAGAAAATTTTTTAAATATTCATTTTTCTTTTTTGGATAATGTTTTAGAAAAACAAAGGCTTGTTGGATGGAACCAACGTCTAGAAGAATTATCTTCTGTATACCAAGAGCTCCGTTCATCTGTTTTTATCAATATCATCGGTCTGGGATGGGGGGCTGGTATAGAATCTCCTGCCTCTAATGGTATGTATGTGAATTTTACCCATAATATGTTTTCATCTTTATGGCTTAAAACAGGTATTGTCGGTGTTATCCTTATGAGTGTTTTTTTAATATGTCTTTTTGTTCAACTCTTGCAAACAATAGATCTTAAGAAAGCAGATACTGTTATGATTATGTGTGCGTTACTTATCTGCCTCTTTATTAATATATTTTTGTATGGAGGTTATAAGTCTCTAGGGTTTGGATTGTGTCTTACTCTATTGTTAAGTCTGTCTTTTTCAGAGGAAAAAGAGCAGAGATTCCATCCTCCCATTGTAGAGAAGCCATGATCGTGTTAGTGAATATATAGTATGAGAAACAAGCCTTCTATATTATTCATAAATCGCGTCCTTTATCCAGAAAAAGGAGAGACTGGTCGTGTCTTGAGAGATCTTTCTGCTGCCTTTGCTGAAGACGGTTGGGATGTTACAGTGTTGTCTCTTCACACAACAAAAAAAGACAATCCATTATCAGAAAAAATAACGATAAAAACGGCTAAAGCTTTTTTTGGAAAAAACCTATTTGGTTATATGTGGGCGTGGATTCGTTTACTCGTATTAGCGCTGTTTCATCCTCGAACAGATATTGTTGTAACGATGACAGATCCACCTCTTTTGATTGTTGTTGGAAATATCGTGTCTATGTTTAAAGGATCACGCCATGTTCACTGGTGTCAGGACTTATACCCAGATCTCTTTCCTGTTTTAGGATATCCCAAAATTTTAAAAACTTTGACACATTGGATCTCTGTTCGTGCTCTAAAAAAATGTGATAAGATTGTTGTGATTGGCCGATGTATGGCACGTAAAATTGTAAATAAAGGGGTTCCTGCTCATGGCATAACGGTGATTCCGAATTGGTACAATCCTGTTCAAAAGAGAGATGATTCTGAACAGAAAAAAGGGAAACCTAAGACAGCGATTAAGCTTCCCAAAGATGAAAAAGATGTGATTTTTGATGAAACACAAAAATTTAGAGTATTGTATGCAGGAACGATTGGCGCAGCTCATACGATTCATACCTTTTTGAAAGCCATTAAAAATATTCAAGAAACACCATCTGATATAGAGTTTGTATTTATTGGTGATAAAAGAGCTCATGATCTTATTTTGAAATCAAAGAATGAAATGGGACTCCATAATATACGTTTAATCCCCTACCAGCCAGAGGCCGCTCTAAAGACATTGATGGAGAGTGGGGATGTTCACATCATCTCTTTGGATAGCAAGGCTGAAGGGCTTATGGTTCCCTCTAAATTCTATAGTTCATTGGCTGCAGGAAGACCCAGTATTTTTATTGGTCCTAAGAATGCTGAGGTTTCAAAAGTGATAAGAGATTTTGAATGTGGAACCGTTGTTCCTCCCAATGACGATCAAGTCCTTGCGAAAGCCATACAAGCTTATCGAAAGAGTGAAAAGAGATGGTTTAAGCATCAGGAAGGGGCTATAGAGGCTGCCCGACGCTTTCTTCCAGAGCAATCATGGCAAGTTTGGATTCAGCGTATGCATGATCTTATGCGACAGCCTTGACGTAGCAATGTTACCCTCCCTGAAGGTATTGAATAGCCTGATCACATTCAAAGAGATAAAGAAGTATCCTAAGAGCTTGCCCTCGTGGACTCTCTAATTTCTCGTCGGTTTGAATAATAAATTTAGCATCTTTTCGAGCTGTTGCGAGGAGGTCACCATGCGTGGCAAGATCTACAAATTTGAATTCAGGGAGTCCACTTTGTTTTGTACCAAGAACATCACCGCTCCCTCTGAGTTCCAAATCTTTTTCTGAAATTTTAAAACCGTTTTCTGTTTGGCGAATAATAGAGAGGCGTTCTCTTGCTGTATGGGAAAGAGGTGATTTATAGAGAAGGAAGCAATAAGATTTATCACTGCCACGTCCAACACGTCCTCGAAGTTGATGGAGTTGAGAGAGTCCAAAACGCTCTGCTGATTCAATAACCATAATGGTGGCTTCGGGAACGTTGATACCGACCTCTATGACTGTTGTCGCAACAAGAATAGAGAGGGATCCTTCAACAAATTTTTGCATGATTTCATCTTTTTCATCTGATTTCATGCGTCCGTGAATAAGCCCAACTTTTTGACCAAAGGTGCTTTCTAGAATTTGAAATCTTTCCTCTGCCGCTGTGACATCTAGAACATCTGACTCTTCAACCAAAGGACAGACCCAATAGACACGTGATCCTTTTTCTACTTGGCCTTTGATAGAGGTAATGATGTCTTGAATCTTCTCGTTAGAAAAAAGGCGTGTATCAATGGGTTGTCGTCCTGAGGGTTTTTCATCAAGAATGGAAACATCTAAATCGCCATAAGCTGTAAGACTCAATGTTCGAGGAATAGGTGTTGCTGTCATGACTAAGACATCAACGCCGTGCCCCTTATTTGAAAGCTTTAGCCTTTGATCAACTCCAAAGCGATGCTGTTCATCAATAATAGCCAATCCTATATTATCAAATTCAATGGAATCTTGGAACAAAGAGTGCGTCCCAATGACAATTTGAGCCGCCCCATTTTTAATTTGTTGCGTGATAATATTTCGTTCTTTACCTTTGTTGCGTCCTGTAAGGCAGATAGCTCTGATCCCTAGAGACTCCAGAAGAGGTTTGAGAAGATCATAATGCTGTCGAGCCAGAATTTCTGTCGGTGCCATAAAAGCGGCTTGCATACCACTATCAAGAACATTCATCATAGATAAGGCAGCAATAACTGTTTTTCCACTTCCTACATCACCTTGCAGGAGGCGCATCATTCGAATTTTTTCTCCCATATCTGCATCAATTTCTTTAAGGCTTCTGACTTGCGCTTCTGTTAAAGAAAAAGGAAGGGCTTTCATCATATTTTGCCGATAAGCCCCATTTATTTGAAAGGCAATACCTGACTGCTTTTTGTGGCGTTGACGCATTAGGGCAAGGGTCAGTTGATTGGCAAGACATTCATCATAAGCAAGGCGTTCTCTAATGGCGTTATTGGGGTCTAGGTCAGCCTGTGATTGAGGGGCGTGGAGATGTTCTATAGCACTCTTCCAATCAAGCCATTTCTGTTTCTTTTTGTAGGGAGCATCTAACCATTCAGGAAGCTTTGGACAAAATCCAAGGGCGCTTTGCATTGTTTTAAGAAGAACGCGATGGCTAATGCCCTGAGTAAGAGGGTAAACAGGTTCAATAAGAGGAATATTTTGTGTACCACCTGTCCCCATAAGATCGGGGTGAACAATTTGAGGATGTTCTCTGTATAGATCAATTTTACCACTAACGATTACAGTGTTTCCAATAGGATATTGTTTTAGCATATAGTCTTGGCCGGCTCTAAAAAAGACAAGATCCAAGGAACCTGTGTCATCCTTACAGGTGATACGGTACGGAAGGTTTCGGCGCGATGGCGGTGCATGCGTTACAATTTGAACGGTGAGGGTGGCTATCTTTCCTGATTCGGCTTCTGCAATGACTGGGGTATAGCTCCGATCAATAAGATCAATAGGTTTGTGGGTGAGAAGATCAAATATTTTTTCGCCGTGAACAAGGCGTTCAAAACTTTTGAGAGTTCGAGCTCCAACTCCAGAAAGGACTTTTAGATTCCGAAAAAGAGGATCAAGAATAAATGGACGCGACATATACGATCCTTTATGAACTCATTCTCTGACTTAATTTGACTCCATATGAGCTAATCCCAATAAAAAGCATTCCTAGAACGATAAGGGCAATGGGCCATCCTGTGATATTAGAGAAATATTCAGATGTAAAATACCCTAAATAAGCAAATAATGTGAGAATGCTTGCAAAGAGAAAGCTGCGACTTTGAGCCCATACACTCGCATAAATAAGAGCAATAGAGACCCCAATTAAGGCAAGATCAAATATCTCTTCAAAAATTTCAAATGCACCCATTGAAAAGCCAATGGTTGATATAAAATACCCAAACCCAGAGAGGGCACGATGAGGTGTTTTGTCAATTCCATATGCAAGGAAAAGTCCTGAAAATCCGAGGATAAAGACGGTAATATCTTCACTAAAATTCATCCAAAATGCAAAAGCAAAAAGTGCCATATAGCCGAATAATATTGTGTAGAATGCAAGGCTTGTCTGACGATATCTAAAAAATATAATTCCCTGTT
>JAJFGT010000025.1 GCA_021776015.1 Alphaproteobacteria bacterium | reverse complement strand
CCTGTAAAATAATATTTTTAATAAATCTAGCACCATCTGGAGTTTGATTCATTTGCTGATTGGAGGGTTGAAAAGAAACACCTTCAAGACCAAACTCTTTAGATGAAACAACAATACCATCTATATCCAATCGAGAAAAATCAGAGGAATCAAGAATAAGAGAGACAATATCTCCATTTAATAAATTTTCTTCGGGAAATCCTGTATTTTTAGCAAGATTATCCATATCCTCCATTATAGTCAAAAATCTTTCATCCAAAGCCTTTAACTGTGGCGTCAAAAGCTCCTGAGACAAAGAGGAGCTCAGTATATCTTCTATACGAACAACAATTCCTCCAGCCTCCTCTAAATAAGACATGATTGTATTCACATTATTTTGTGCTGTTGTAATAAGCTCCGCACCATAGGAAATCTGTTCTAACACTCCCTGAATATTAGTTATTTTTTCAAGAAGCTCTAGTGAAGATAAAGACACCTCATCATTGGGCATTCGCCCCCCTTTATAATGAGATGTCGCCTGCATTTCTGCATCTTTTTCATTATTTTTAAGTTGCTGAGCGTTCTTCACATCATAAAGAGACGCTCCTCCCTTAAGATGTGAAGATGATATTGTTATATCCGAAGACATCAAGATCTATCCTTTACTTAATTTTTAATCTAATTCCATGGTCATATCATATCACGACGACCATTAACATATATTTTATAAAAAAATGAAAAAAAATAAGTAATATCAGCTAATACAATGCATATTAGGCAAATTATAGAAGATAAAAAACGCTCAAAAGCCTAAGATTATGACTCTGAGATTGAGAAAGCCGATGTATCAAACGACTCAAGACCACCCTCTTCTCCATCTGCAAGCTTAGCTTTTTGTAGTTTAATCTTCATATCTCCCTGAATATCGGAGTTTGCCAAAGCGACATCTTCTGAGATCTTTCCTTGCCTAAATAAATCCAGCAAAGACTGATCAAAAGTCTTCATCCCCATAGACTCATTTTGCTCCATGACTTCTCGTACCTTAGAAATAGATCCTTCTCGAATTAAATCTTTAATTAACCCTTGGTTTAACATGATTTCTAACGCAGGTACCATACCACCATGCAAAGAGGGTAAAAGTCGTTGAGAGACAATAGCACGAAGATTCATAGAAAGATTGAGGCGAACTTGGTCATGCATATCTTCTGGGAAAAAATTTATAACACGTTCAATGGCTTGATATGCATTACTCGTATGAAGCGTTGCCAAACATAAATGTCCAGTTTCTGCAGCCATAACTGTTTGTTCCATAACATCACGATCTCGAATTTCTCCAACTAAGATAACGTCAGGTCTTTGTCGAAGAGCATTTTTTAATGCAATGGAGTAACTTTCTGTATCAACGCCTATTTCTCGTTGGGTAACCAATGAAGCTTTATGTTCGTAAAAATACTCAATAGGATCTTCGATCGTAATAATATGCCCTTGAGAATGCTGATTTCTATAATCAATCATAGAGGCTAAACTCGTTGATTTTCCAGAACCTGTCATTCCCGTTACAAGGACAAGTCCTCGCTTTAACATGGCTAATTTTTCAAGAGACTCTGGTAAGCTTAATTCTTCAAATGAAGGAATACGAGATACAATTCTCCGTATAACAATGGCAGGAGATTGGCGTTGCCTTAAAACATTGATCCTAAAACGTCCATATTCACCAGCATCTAATGCTGTATTAAGTTCACGGTGAGATTCAAAATCTCTCATTTGACGTGTCGTCAAAAAACTCACCATAATCTCTTCTAGAGATTCAGGTGATAAGGTATCTTCTCCAATAGGAATAAATTTATTATCAACCCTAAGAACAGGACAAGAACCACTCGTCAAATACAGGTCTGATGCCTGAGTGACATTCATTTGATCCAAATAATTTAAAAGAACAGGCGCGGTCAAAACGAATACCCCTCATCACGTCCATCATCACCTTTTCTAGAGGATGAAGAAGACGATCCATCTTCCCCTATTTTTCCTCCCCCTAATGAGGCTGCGACATCACCTTCATCTTTTTCATCAGCATCATCTGTTGTTGCTATTAAGACACGGCGAGCCTCATCTTCATCAACGATTCCAGACTCAAGAAGATCAGTGACAGCTTCCTCCATCGTGATCATTCCATAGCGAGAACCTGTTTGCATCATAGAATACATCTGTGGAATTTGATTTTCACGAATTAGATTTCGAACAGCACCAGTTCCTACCAGAATTTCAAAAGCTCCAACACGTCCTGCTCCGTCTGCTGTTTTAAGAAGAGTTTGAGCAACGACCCCTTGCAAAGAACTCGATAACATAGAACGAATCATATCTTTATCACCAGCAGGGAAAACATCAATAATCCTATTAATTGTTTTAGCAGCTGAACTTGAGTGCAGTGTTCCAAAAACCAAGTGACCTGTCTCTGCGGCTGTTAATGCAAGAGAAATTGTTTCATGGTCCCTCATCTCTCCAACCAGAATAACATCAGGGTCTTCACGGAGAGCACTTTTCAATGCTCGTCCAAATGACCTTGTATCCATCCCCAGTTCTCTATGATTGACTAAACTTTTTCTAGATGTATGAAAAAATTCAACAGGATCTTCAATTGTCAAAATGTGACGTTGCTGTGTTTCATTAATATGATTAACCAACGCCGCTAACGTTGTCGACTTCCCTGATCCCGTAGGCCCTGTGACAAGGACGATTCCTTTCTCTAAATCAGCAAATCGTCTAACAACAAGAGGAAGGTCTAGCTCTTCCATTGTAGGAACAACAGATGGGATCGTTCGAAAAACTGCTGCGGCTCCGTTTCGTGTATTAAAAGCATTTACACGAAACCGTGCCTTTTCTCCAAAAGAAATGGCAAAATCGATTTCTAAATCTTTCTCGTACTCACCTCGTTGGTCATCCGTCATAACTGAGTACAACATAGTTCGAATATCATCAGAGGCTAAAGAATCAGCTTTAATTTTTTTGAGGGTTCCATTGACACGCACAATAGGAGGACTCCCTCCACTTAAATGAAGGTCTGATGCGTTATTCTGCATAACAAAAGCAAGAAGCTGGGTAATATCCAAAAAGAATTCTCCTACAATTTATGTACAACAAGGTACTTGAAACAGTTAAATAGTTAAAGAAGAGTAGGTAAAAAATATAACATAACAAGTATAGTTATAGATATACCTACCATAGTAAAGCTCAAGGATTCTAACATAGAAAAGTCTTTATATCTAAAAAAAATGACACAAAAACTTATAAAAAATGGCATCATAAGAAAAATATAGAGAGTTAAAGCGCTTAACCCTAAAAACATAAGGACAGCTCCACCTAAGACTGCCATCATACATTCTAGGATAATATAGCTCTTTCCTATTTCTATATGGCAATATCGGCATTGCCCTCGTACACACAACCATGAAATAATTGGAATTAGATCTTTCCACGAGAGCCTCTGCTGGCAATGTGGGCAACAGGAATGTTCTGCTCCTGTTTTCCAACTCCCCACAAAAGAAATTCCTAAAGGAACCCTATAGATAAGAGCATTAGAGAAACTTCCAAGAACCGCCCCAAAAAGAAAGCCCATAAAAAAAAGAAGAATACTCACAGGTTAAAACCTAGCAAAGGAGGAATATTGATAATTATCGTAACTTAGATAGACGATCATAAATAACAGTTCGATTAATAGAGCGCCCTCCACCATGGACAGCATCTAACTGAAGAGCTTGCTCGTAATATTTAATAGCTTGCTCTTTATTTCCTTCACGATCAAATATAATTGCCATGTTGTAAGTATGAAGAACACTCCTAGGTTCAATCCCTAAGGCAATATTTAAATATTGCTTTGCATCTCTGTAATTATTCATAGAGGCATAAGTCAAACCTATTTGAGCAGCCACCCCAGCATTTTGGGGGTTATCTTGACGCAGAGATAATAACTTTTGCAATGCAACTGCGGGATATTGGCCCTTAACAAGCCCTAACATATTCACTAATGCCCCAGAATTCTTTGGGTAAATCTTTAAAAGTTCTTCATAAGCGCTAATAGCAGCATTATCTCTTCCTAGATTTTGAAGAGAAACAGCTCTGCCCATTAGAATAGATTCATCTCTAGGGCTTTTTCCATATAGACGATTATAAATCTCATAAGCAGAATCGTAACGCCCTAATTTCAATGCTCTCTTTGCTTGCATTACCTCAGATTCAATTGAGTTCTTAGGTTTCATATCTGTAACAATCAAATACTTAGAGGCAGGTTCAATGATTGGATCAACAGCTGTTGGCCCCGAAGACTGAATTGTATTAGATTGCTGCACAATCTTTTGTATAGAGTCAAAATACACATCAGAGTTATTTTCTGCACTTTTTTCTATAACATCAGGCTTAACAGGGATCTGATCTACCGATGTCAAATCCACAGACTTAGCATTAGTAACAAAAACATCTTCCGTAGGAATAGTTTCAACAGGGATTTCTTCCATAGGCTTTTCTTCTGAAAGGATATTTAACATCTCAGACTCTTCTTCTACGGAGGGCATCAAGGGTTCTCCTAAAACTAATTCCTCTTCTAAGACGAGCTTTTCGGACGTATTTACATCTACAATATCCACAACATTAGGTAAATCAGGTGTTTCTCCTAAATTCTTTAAATCTTGATTCTCTGGCATAGGAATATTTTCAATA
>JAJFGT010000240.1 GCA_021776015.1 Alphaproteobacteria bacterium | reverse complement strand
AAGCAAGGCACAGGCAACCAGAGCTTTAAGCAGAATATCTTTTTAACGAAAGATATAAAATACAAGGATGTCTAACTATCTGTTATTCCCTGTATATTTCCCTTAGCTGAAAAGTTCAGTTTTTTCGAGATTTATTCTATCGAATTCGCATCAAACTCAGATTGAACTTTAAAGTGCATCCTTATATGGGGCGCACTTGCAAACTTAATGGTTTCAGTGAAAGGAAACAATATAATGACAAATTTTAAAGATTTTAACCTTGACCCTATCTTAGCACAATCGTTAGTGCATATGAATTACGCAGACCCTACACCTATTCAGGCACAAGCTATTCCTCTTGCCTTAACGGGTCGTGATATTATGGGATCAGCACAGACAGGAACAGGGAAAACAGCGGCTGTTGCTATTCCTTTAATCCAAAAGCTTTTGACTTCTCCTCATGGTTCTGCCCTTGTCCTCACACCAACACGTGAGCTAGGAAAGCAAATTATGGAGATTATGCATCAATTACTCGGTTCAAAAAACCCTTCAAAGCTCCCTATCAACACAGCCTTTATCATTGGAGGAGAGCCAATGGGTAAACAATTTGCTCAACTCAGAAAAAATCCTCGTTTGATTGTTGGGACACCTGGTCGAATTAATGATCATTTAGAGCGTGGAACCTTGAAACTTAATAACACAGAATTTTTAGTTTTGGATGAAACAGACCGCATGCTTGATATGGGATTTAGTGTTCAATTGGATAGAATTGCTGAGCATCTTCCAAAAAAGAGACAAACTCTAATGTTTTCAGCCACATTACCTAAAAACATCCTGAAACTCTCTGAAAAATATTTGAATAACCCAGAGCGTATTGCCGTGGGATCAACAACAACACCCATTCAAAATATTAAACAAGACGTCATTCGTGTCCAAGATGCGGGTAAATATGATGAACTTGTTCGTGAACTTAGTGAACGTAGCGGGTCTGTTATTATTTTTGTGAAGACAAAACATGCAACAGAACGTCTTGCTAAACGACTTAATCAAGAAAAAGATGCTGATTTTGAAGCAGATGCTATCAATGGTGATCTTAAACAAAATCGTCGTGATCGCGTAATCAAGAGATTCCGTAATCAAGAATATAGAATATTAGTGGCGACTGACGTTGTTGCACGAGGTCTTGATATTCCACATATTGAGCACGTGATTAACTATGATTTGCCTCAGGTTCCTGAAGATTATATCCACCGTATTGGACGGACAGCTCGTGCCGGTGCAGAAGGATCTGCGCTTTGCCTCATTTCTCCACAAGATAGAACGAAATGGCAAGCCATCGAATATTTGATGCATCCTGAAGATAAGCCAAAAGCTGTCTTTAAGCCTCATGCTCAAAACCAAAATAGAAGAAAAGGACGTAAATTCCCTTCACGAGGAGGTAAGCCTTCTTTTAAGGGAAAGGATTCAAGTCAAGAATCTACACCACATACACACACAGGGAAAATTGTTGAAAAGACAAATGGTAAAACTCCATTTGGGAAAAAACCTTTTTCCAAAGGAAAATCAGCTTCGTCCAATGGTAAGGCCCCTTTTTCAAAAAATAGAACAGACTCATCTAACGGTAAGCCTTCTTTTTCAAAAGGGAAAAAACCGTTTAACCGTGACCAGAAGAAAAACGTCGCAGCATAAACTAATTCTTATTTAAAAGACAGTTTATATTCAGCCCTCTCCTTTAAATAGGAGGGGGCTTTTTGAGTCTATCCTATCTTTATATCTTTTATTGCCTTTTCATAAAAAATAAATTATAAATACCTAAAAAAAGGTATTTATAATGATTGGAACTTACAGCACAACACAGCCTAGTATTATACCATTTTGTACGATTACGGGCTTGCTTTCCACGACTCTTACTGGCATAGCTCTCGTCTATACACCAAATGATACAACAGAGATTCGCTCAACCCAGCAAATTACTATTCCTTTTAAAACAGTCTCTGAATGTCCTCCTGAACAGGCACTCTCTGCTCTTTCAAAAACTATAGAACAAAATTCTCAAAATGATGGAAACTGTACATTCACATTTGTTCCTACACAGCACATTGAAACATCTCAGAATAGCCTTGTGCCATCATTGATGCGCTCATCCCTTGGGTTTGTTTAAAACACTCTAAATCTCTTGAGTTTTATTAAAAAAAATGTCTCTTCTAGACAAATGTAACAGAAGAGTTTAGCTTTGCCTCATCCCATCGCACAACATCACGAGATATCTTATGATATTTCCCTAAACGATATGAGGTAGAAAATATGACCTATATAGATACTCAAAAAACAAAGGCACAGACATTAGGAATGCGTCTTTTATCAAATATGCTCAAGCGCTTTATACGGCAAGGAACATTGCGTGTTATAGAAGCAGATGGAACTCTCACAGAATTTAAAGGTACCTCTGAACCTGTTGCAACAATGAGGCTTCACGATCCATCCCTTCCCTTTAAACTCTTTAGAAATCCTGAATTATATACAGGCGAAGCCTATATGGATGGAACATTGACCTTCCAAGATTGTACATTGAAGGATTTTCTAGATCTCTTTTCTCTCAACCGTGGATCTATGGCTTCTTACCCTTTGCAAAAAGTAGCCCGCCGAATTTCTCGAATGGTGAGATCCCTTCAACAACATAATCCTATTGGTCAGGCACAAAAAAATGTTGCGCATCACTACGATTTATCCGCAGAGATGTACCGTCTATTTCTTGATGATGATATGCAATATTCCTGTGCCTATTTTGAAAATGGTGATGAGACTTTAGAAGAAGCTCAAGAAAAAAAGAAACGACATATTGCGGCGAAGCTCAAGCTTGAAGATGGACAACGTATTCTTGATATTGGATGTGGATGGGGAGGCATGGCACTCTATTTGGCACAACTTGCCAATGTTGAAGTCCTTGGTGTTACACTTTCCAAAGAACAGCATCGCGTTGCTACAGAACGTGCTAAAGATCTAGGTTTATCAGATCGTGTAAAATTTGAACTCCGTGATTATCGTGAAGTGACAGAACGCTTTGATAGAATTGTATCTGTTGGGATGTTTGAACATGTCGGTGTTTCACGCTATGACGAATTTTTTGGAAAAGTTTATAGTCTTCTTCAAGATGATGGTCTGGCCGTTTTACATTCCATTGGCCATATGAGCCCGCCATCTGTCGCTAGTCCATGGCTTCGTAAATATATTTTCCCTGGGGCGTATTCTCCTGCCATGTCTGAAACATTTGCAGCAACAGAACGTCAACATCTCTGGGTAAGTGATGTCGAAGTGCTCCGTGTCCATTATGCCGATACATTGCTCGAATGGAACAAGCGCTTTCAAGAAAATAGATCTCGTATTGCAGAACTCTACGATGAACGCTTTTGTCGCATGTGGGAGTTTTATTTGCTTAGTGCAGAAACAATGTTTAGAACAGGCGCACAAATGGTCTTTCATATGCAACTCGCTCGAACACGAGATGCCGCAGGACTCACACGGGATTCTATATTTGAGACCGAAGAAAAATATAAAAAACAGGAAAAGAAAAAGCCTTCGCGTAAAGCTGCCGCTTAGTCGTATTTTAGCATGACACTCAAAAACCGCTATGCACGCCAAACTATCTTGAATGAAATTGGAGATAAGGGACAAGAAAAAATATCTTCTGCCTCTGTTTTGTGTATTGGAGCGGGTGGATTAGGTTGCCCTGCTCTTCTCTATCTTGTCGCAGCAGGTGTGGGGACAATTGGTATTGTTGATTTTGATAGTGTGGATGAAACTAATCTACAGCGGCAAATCCTGTTTTCTATGGAAGATATTGGTCGAAACAAAGCTCAAGCTGCAAAAACACGCTTAGCTGCCCTCAATCCAGATGTAAAAATTAATACCTTTACCGAAGAACTTAACGATCAAAATGCCGAAAAACTTTTCCAAGATTATGATATTATTATCGATGGCACAGATAATTTTTCTACAAAATTTCTGATTAATGATACGGCTATTAAAACAGAAAAAGTTTTTATTTATGGTTCCATTTTAGGCTTTGATGGACAGCTTTCTGTCTTTGGTCTTGATAAGACTGCCCCCTGCTATAGATGCCTATTCCCAGAGCCTCCCAAAGGACATGTGCCCAATTGTGCTGAAGCAGGTGTTATTGGAGCTGTTGCAGGGCTTATTGGGACGGCACAGGCCATGGAGGCTATAAAGATTATTGTGGCCCATGAAAGCCTAAAACCATTAAGTGGGTTTCTTTTTACAATTGATATGCATTCTATGGAGTCGAGGAAACTTGCTCTATCCAAAAATCCAAACTGCCCTGTTTGCTCAAAAGAAAAGAATAATATTTCTCTCCACTACACCTCCCCTGTTTGTAGTATAATTCCAGAACTTACCCCCTTACAGGTGCAACAGCATAGCAAGGCTCTTCTTATTGATGTCCGTGAAATCAATGAGTGGGATGCAGGGCATATAGACGGAGCGCAGCACCTTCCCCTTTCAAAACTGATGCAAGGTTTCCATTCTGATCTCTCACTTGATACTGATATCATTCTCTATTGTCAAAAAGGTATCCGAAGCCAACAGGCAGCTCATATTCTCAAAGAACAAGGCTATCTTAATATTCAACACATGGCAGGAGGATATGCAAATTGGATTGAAGAGATTTTAATAGAAGAAAAAATTTCTCAATAAACGAATAGAAACATACAAAATAATAATAGCACTTACAAAACGAATAATCTTGGGATCAAGACGTGTTGCTCCCATATAGGAGCCTATTTGCCCTCCAATAAATACGGCAGGAAATAACATCCAATACGCCCCTATATCCATTAATACATCTGAAAATAATTCTTCTTGGGCAAGTTTCATACTTTGTCCCAAAAGCCCTGAAAGTGAGTTTACAAAGATAAACACAGCACACGTCCCTGCAATCATTTTTGCATTTCCCCATTTTATAAAATATAAAATAGGTGCCAGAAAAATCCCTCCTCCAATTCCGACCATTCCAGCCAGAAATCCTAACCCAACACCAATAATCGGGGGCAGAAAAGGACTCTTAGAAAAAGATCCTTCCAAGTCTCCTCCTCTCTTTTCCTCTGGGAAAAGCATATAAAGACCAGCCAGAAATAGCGAAACACCAAGAATTCCCATAAACAACTGTTCTGATACATGTAGATAACCTCCAACCCATGCCGCGGGAACAGATAGAACAATCCAAGGAAGAATCTTTTTAAAATCAACATGTCCCGCACGATAGAATCTATATGTTCCACCACTGACAACAATGAGATTACACAGGAGAGCAATGGAAGGAAGAATGCGATAATCTGTCTCAGCTAAAACCAAAAGTGCATTATATGTTGAACCTCCCCCAAATCCCGCTGAAGCATATAAAAGGGCTGCTATAAAAAAAGAGCAAGAAAGAACAATCAATCTTTCGCTCCCTTTCGAGGATTGATACGGATATCAACTTGAAGAGAAATTAAAATATCTCCAACATTCGCCTCAATCCCTTTACGAGATTTTCCCATATCGACAAGCTTTTGAAGTCTTGTTGAGGGGACACTCAAAGTCAAATGAACCTCATCCTCCTCGTGACTCAGGGATACCTCCATAGATGAATGATTATTTTGAGCACAAGCATGAGGATTTATAATAATATTCAAGCTATTATCAATAAATATTAATTTTTCAATTAAAGATTTTCCATCAACTAATTCTTTTAATTCATTTTCCTTTATTTTAAATCGGAGGCTTTTCTCTTCAATCTTAACGTTCATATCTTTAAAGCCTCTTGCCATTCCTCGGGAGT
>JAJFGT010000239.1 GCA_021776015.1 Alphaproteobacteria bacterium | reverse complement strand
TACAGCCTGATTTTACAGGTGTACCTTTCAATCATTATAGCGTTCCTATTGAAGGCATGCTGTTTGGAAAAAAATTAAAATGGCTAAAGGCGTAAACCAATGAGTGAAGCAGTCAAAATTGCCCAAAAATATTTTGCTTTGTCAAACAAGAGCAACATGGATGCTATTGAAAAAATGTTTCGACCTTCAACCACTTACAGTTCACAAAACACGGGTGTTTTCTTAGGTGTTGAACAGATACTCGAGATGCAAAGGTCATTTCATGCTAGTTTTAAAGAATTAAAATGGGATATCCTCTCGGTTGAGGAGGAGCGCCCTGGTGTTGTTAAGTTTGATTTCACACTCATTGGTGAAAAAAATAATGGGGCAAAAGTAAGCATTTCTGGCATTGAATATCTCATTATATATGATGGAATGATACAACACGTTGAGGTAAGAAATAAGTAAAGATATCCGCTGTACCAGATAATTATCCCATATATTATTTAACCCATTATTTAAATTCTTTTAATTGCGTTTTGGGGTTGAGGTTATTAAATTTCCATTCGTATTCCTTCAAAAACATCTCAAAATAGTATTCTCCACGATCGCTTATTTACAGTTTTAAAAATTGAGAATAGAGTTTAGGAATATGCTCATCTGGGGTTAGTTTCACAAGAGAAGGTGAAGGGGATATTATCATGCAAGAAGAGAACCGAAAATCTGTACTCAAGCTCCATAGATTGGGGATTGATACCTATAAAGAATCCGTCATCTATATGCGTGAAGATTGTCACGTCTGTCGTGCAGAAGGCTTTGAAGTACAGGCGCGGGTCAAAGTAGCCTTGAATGGCGAGTTTGTCATTGCGACCTTGAATATTGTGACATCCGATATTTTGGAGCAAGGTCAAGTTAGTTTATCTGAGTATGCCCTCAAAAAACTGGACGCAAGGGAGGGGGATGATATTTATGTATCTCATCCACCAACTGTTCATTCTCTTAGTGATATGCGCTCTAAAGTTTATGGGAATGATTTGAATGAAACTCAATTTCAATCGATTATTAATGATATCGTTTCTGGGCGCTATTCGGACATTCACATTTCCTCCTTTTTGACGTCCTGTGCCGGTGGACGGCTCAATAAGGAAGAAGTTGTTCATTTGACCCGTGCTATGGTTAAGAGCGGTGATCAACTTGATTGGGGTAAGGATTTGGTTGTCGATAAACATAGTGTGGGAGGCCTACCAGGTAATAGAACAACGCCCATTGTTGTGGCTATTGTTGCCGCTTATGGCTTAACTATGCCAAAGACATCCTCCCGTGCGATTACGTCTCCTGCTGGAACGGCAGATACAATGGAAGTGCTAACACCTGTGGATCTGAATGTTTCTGCAATGCGTAGAGTTGTGGAATCGGAGGGGGGGTGTTTGGTCTGGGGAGGCTCTGTCTCTTTAAGTCCTGCAGATGATTTGTTGATCAGAGTAGAAAGGGTGCTGGATCTTGATAGTGAGGGGCAACTTGTAGCCTCTGTTCTTTCGAAGAAAATTGCAGCAGGCTCCTCTCATGTTTTGATCGATATGCCTGTTGGGCCAACAGCCAAAATACGGAGTATGGAAATGGCAGAGGAGCTCTCAAGATATTTGGAACAAACCAGTGCTGCCATGGGAATTGGTGTGCGTGTTCATATCAGTGATGGAAGTCAACCTGTTGGACGAGGAATTGGCCCTGCTCTTGAGGCACGTGATATTCTGGCTGTTTTAAAAAATGAGGCGAATGCCCCTCAAGATTTACGAGAACGTGGCCTTGATCTGGCGGGGCATATTCTTGAATTTTCACCAGATGTTAAAAATGGAGAAGGTCGGACTCTTGCTACAGATATTCTAAATGACGGGAGAGCATGGGTAAAATTTCAAGCTATTTGTGAAAGACAAGGGGGGCTGCGTGAAATTCCAAAGGCTCAATATACTCATGTGATTGAAGCAGAGAAAGCAGGATATGTGAGAGCGATTGATAATCGCCGTATTTCGCGTATTGCTAAGTTGGCAGGAGCTCCTGCTGATAAGGTTGCGGGGATTGATCTGCATACTCCCGTGGGGACAAGGGTTGAAAAAAACCAGCCTCTTTTTACGATTCATGCAGAATCTCCTGGTGAATTAAATTACGCTCTCACTTATCTTGAGGGTCAAAAAGGAATTATAGATATTCAGGGAGAAAAGCCATGAGTCTTTTATTTGCTTACCCAAGTAATCAGCAGCAAGCCCTTTCTTTGTCCAAGACCACTGGGTATGAGTTAGGGGAACTTAAAGTTCATCATTTTCCAGATGGAGAAACGCTTGTGCAATTAGAGACAGATGTAAAGGGACGAGATGTCATTTTGTTCTGTAGTTTGGATCATCCCGATAGTAAGGCCATGGCGTTGATGTTTTTTGCGCAAACAGCAAGAGATTTGGGAGCAAAATCTGTACGTTTAATTGCGCCCTATCTTGGATATATGAGGCAGGATAAGCGGTTTCATGGGGGGGAAGCGATCACATCCAATATTTTCGCAACTTTTTTATCACAGTATTTTGATCATTTAATAACGATCGATCCACATTTGCATCGCCATAAGGCTATGAGTGAGATCTATACGATTCCAACACAAGTATTGTCTGCTTCAGAGGTGATAGCTACTTGGATTATGAATCATATTGAAAAACCTATTTTGATTGGTCCTGATGAAGAAAGTGTTCAATGGGTTTCTGAAATTGCCCAGTTTGCAAATGTGCCATACATCATTTTAACAAAAA
>JAJFGT010000238.1 GCA_021776015.1 Alphaproteobacteria bacterium | reverse complement strand
GTCGTGAGGGAGAGGCAGGTTTTTTACCAAAGTTTCGAGGAACAAGTTTTCGAGGAAATAACTCAGATATAAGCGTTGGCGTTTTTAACACATTTTTTTCATCAAATCGGGGAGGGGCTTCGGGGTCGGCTGGTTCTTTGCCTATAAGTTTATACTCTACATCAGTCGTCAACACATGGACCGCACGTATTGTGACGGGAGGGGCACCGATTTCATATCTTCCAAATAATGCTGTCGATAATTGGACGGGGCTTGTACATACACCCTATTAAGCATTTGAGTTTTAGGTGTTTTGTTTTTGGATAATAATTTCAGGGTGAGGGACAATTCCTCTGCTAAGGGCCCAAATTGCAGCTTGAGTACGATTACAGAGCCCTAGTTTACGAAGGATAGCTTTGAGATGAACTTTGACAGTCTCCTCTGTTATGTCAAGCTCTCTTGCAATGAATTTATTGGTATCACCATTTGTAAGGCATTTAATAACGTCGATTTCTCTATGTGAAAGATCATAGTCATTCTCTTGCTCTGAATTGAATTTTTCGGCCCATCCATTATCATTTATGAGTGATATCATAGAGGTTGGAAAAATCTTTTCTCCCATCATAATTAAATTTAAAGAGCAAACAAAAGCTTTTCCAGCGATATTTTTTAGAATTAAACCATCAACACCTGTAGAAAAAGTTTCCTTTATAAGGTGAGAATCCACGTTATCTGAGAGGACAACGACTCGCATATCAGGGAATTTTTCTTTGAGGAGCTTTATATAGCAAATATCCTCATCTGTAGCATCTGTGCTATAGATGATAATCTTATATTCATCTTCATTCTTTAGAGTGTTAAGATCCTGTACATTCTCAACCTCTGAACAAACCCGATATTTTGAATCAGCTAAAAGGCTTTTTATGCCCTCTCGAAAAAATGAATTTTTTTCAATTAATAAAGTACAAATTTTATTATCTTGCATACTATACCCCCCGGCTAGTAAAAGTTACCTAACTAATTTCAGGACAAGATAGAACTGAAAAATGGAAGCTAACTCATATGTTCTGATAGTTTATTATTCTTGTTAAGTCATAAATAAAAAGTTAATAAAATCAATGTAAATATTATATCATAATTCATTGTCAATCAAGTTCTACTTAAATATGTAGAATAGATACACAGATGAAGATATTAGAATTTTACACCGACTTGAAACCAAATTTTTTGTGTATCTGTAAAAGGCGCATCATCAGCATTATAGTCTGCGTATTTTAAAACTGTGCTGATACTTTTGAAAGGCTGTGTCCCAGTAGAAATCGTTTGAGGAAGTTTAAATGTTTTTCCAATGGATAGGTCTAATTCAGATCCATAATCACCTTGGGTGTCGCCCTCAAAATCATGGTAAACGGCGGTCAATTTTGTACCATCAATCCATTCGTGAGAATTAGGTATCGTATAGGAAATACGAGCATAGCTATCTTGAAGACCTGTTGTTGGGGTTGATAAAAATTTATCTGCCCATCCATTGAATTTGTGTAAAGTTGCAAGGGGTGTTTGAAATGATGATGTTCCATTTCCTCCAAGTTCTTCATATCCCGCCTGAAGAAGGAGTCCATGCCCTTTAAGCGAAGGAGTAATGTGGACATATTCTTCATTTGAATTTGTAGCATTGAGAGCGTGATCATCTTGTGTAGCGATCTCTGTTGTATAAGACAATGTCCAAGATTTATGGATGGGGATATCCCCTCTAAGACGCAACCCGTATGTTTTAGATGAGATATTAGGGAGGGAATCAATATCAAGAAGATAACTGTATCCTGTGATATTCATCCAATCATAGTGTGTATATGAGGCATTAAAGAGATGTGTATCTGTATCCAAGTCTCCAAGAGGGTGATCTCCCCCGAAGACTCTATTAATGTTCCAAAAATAACCATAAAGAAGCGTAAAGTCTTGAATGGTTGAATTTTTTATAAGAGCAGAATCGAATGTTTGATCATTCTGACGCCATCCAACAGTTCCAATAAAGCGTTGATTGTCGAGATTGATACCTTGCCTTCCTGCTTTTACAGATGTATCTGGTAATCCTGTCCAAGAAAGCCAGGCTTGATTGATCTCAGCATTGTCTGGATCGGCAACGACAGGGTGTGTTGCTTTCATATTAACTGTATCGTTAAATCCACTGGCTCCGATGTTTTGAACAAGCTGACCTTCTAGTAAAGCTTGGAAATTACGATATTCTCCTGTTTTAAAACCTATATTTGTTCGTACTGTAGATGCATTGGCATCTTTGGTTAATCCATCTTGTTCAACACGTTCATATCGATAACGAGCTTCACCAAAGAAAGAGCCATCCTTTACGATAGAATCCACATTTTCTTCTGCAAAAGCAGGTTGAAAACAAAAAAGAGAGCTAGAGAGTAAAAGTATTTTAAAAATAGAAGAATTTTTCATGATATTATCCTGCTTTCTGAGTAAAAACTGGGTAGAGTGTAGAAAGTTTATATTTTTTTACATTGATTTAAATCAATCTAATCAGCATAAAAACAAGAAGTAAGAGATAGACTATGATTTTATATAAAGACGCTAAAAAAATTCTTATACAAATGGGTGGCCAACACAGCTTAAAAATAGAATGTGTAGATATCAAACAGGCTGTTGGACGAATTTGTGCTAAAAATGTTGATGCCCCGATTGATATCCAGCCCTTTGATAATTCTGCGATGGATGGTTATGTGGTGCGTCGCTGTGACCTTCAGACGACAGGTGGTGTTTTAATACGATCAGGCGTGGTTGCAGCTGGAGACCCTGTTCCTGATGAGGCTTTACAGGTGGGGCAATGTATGGAAATTATGACAGGAGCACCCATTCCTCCTCATGGAGATGCTGTCGTTCCTATTGAGCTTTTAGAGGTTCAAGGAAATCAGATTAAATTTTCTTCCCAGCCAAAACCATATCAACATATTCGTAAAGCAGGAGAAGATTTTCAAAAAGGGATGGAGGTGCTTTCCGTAGGGGAAATGATCCATCCTCAGCATATTATGCCTTTGGCCACTCTTGGCATAAGTACTGTTGAGGTTTATAAAAAACCTCGTGCTGTTTTTTTGGCAACAGGAAATGAATTGGTTGAAGATTTATCACAAGATTTAAAATCAGGACAAATTTACAATTCTAATCGTCCCTATGGAGAGGCAGCAATGTTGGCGATGGGGATTGAGTGTATTTCTGTGCCAACAATGCCTGATGATTCAGATCAGTTTGCCTCCTTCTTAAAGGATATTGAATCACAAGAAATTGATTTTATCATTTCAAGTGGTGCTGTTTCTGCTGGAAAGTTTGACTTTATACGCCAAGGGCTAGAGACGGCTGGAGCAGAAATTCTCTTCCATAAGGTCAAAATTAAACCAGGGAAACCAAATCTCTTTGCGCGTCTTCCAAATGGAACACTTTATTTCGGATTACCAGGGAATCCTGTTTCAACTACGGCAGGATTACGTTTTTTTGTTCAGCCCTGTCTCCGTTCTATGATGGGTATGGAAGAGGAACAGCCTGTTCGTGCTCAGGCAATGAATTCTTTTCAAAAGCGAGCAGGTGTAAGAGTGTTTTTAAAAGCAAGAGCTGTGAGTCAAGAGGATGGCGTGCTCGGTTTTTCTTTTCTCGAGGGTCAAAATTCTTTTATGGTTCGTCCATTTCTAAATATGAATTGTTGGGCTGCAATCTCAGAAGATACTGAAGAGATTAAAGTTGGAGATATTGTTGATCTCTATCCGTTGTATCCGCATAGTGGCGTTCTTTAGTGATGTGTGCCTGTATGCAAAGGGCAGTGAGGGCATTCTAATTTTGCTATATCTGAGAGGGTACAGTTTTGTGCCGTATCCAAATCACAAAAGTGGCAGAGAGCAAAAGCCTCTTTGATACGGATTTTTTCACCTTCAATTTCGAGCCCCATTTTTTTAAGCTGACCAAGGGCACGAGAAAATGTTTCGGGTGTTATTCCAAGGTGGTTGGCAATTGTGGATTTTTTAAAGGGAAGTTCGAATTCTGTGTTATCTGATCCCTGTTCTAAATGTTTTTGTAAAAAATAATACCCCACACTTTGAGTAGGGGATTTTAAAGTTATAGAATCTATTTGCTGGATAGAATTCTGATAATGTTGTGCCATGATTTTAAGAATATTCATTGCAAACTGAGGGTTTTGTAAAACAAAATTTTTAATGAAAGGGCTTGGAATTAGGATTAATTGTGAATTTTCAGTTGTTTGCAAGGTAACAGGTGAAATACCTCCCATAAAAATAGAGGTTTCCATACAAGTGTCTCCAACAGCCAACATACGAATAGTAGTTTCATCCCCATCTGTGTTAGATCTAAAGCTTCTCGCGCTGCCTTTGATAACAAGATAAATATAGGAAGGTGTATCTCCTTGTTGAACAAGGAGTTGTCCTTTTTTGAAATGTTGTAAAGTTGAGTTTTCAAGAATCTTTTGTAAGGATTCCTCACTTAATCCTTTAAAGATTTGAGATTTACCATTCGATGAGGAAAAAGCCCTTGGCCAAATCTGAAGATTGTTTTTTATCATTTTTCTGTGAGCTTAACCTGTAAAAAGAAACAATCTTGATCTGAATCAATTCTAATATGTGCTAATAATGACAAAATGTTCAGTATGGTCAAGGAATAACATTCTTGTTTCCTCTTCAACATACGTATTTTAAAGATAATGGAGTCATTATGATCAAGAAATCGGATCAAACTAGAGCCCTCGGACTGAGTACATTTGCATTTACGACTTGTTTTGCAGTATGGACAATTTTTTCTATTTTAGGGTTAAAAATTAAGGCTGATTTAGGGCTTTCTGATACACAGTTTGGAGTATTAGTAGCAACACCTGTACTGACAGGGTCTTTGAGCCGATTGCTTTTAGGCGTCTGGGCTGATCAATATGGTGGACGAATTGTTTTTACATTGACGATGTTGGCCTCTGCTATTTCAACCTATCTTCTTTCTTCCGTTGAAACTTATGAAATGTTTTTACTGGCAGCACTGGGAATTGGTTTAGCGGGGGGAAGTTTTGCGGTCGGAGTGACCTATGTGTCTCAATGGTATGAGAAAGAAAAGCAGGGGACAGCGCTGGGTATATTCGGTGTGGGGAACGTTGGAGCCGCTGTTACAACTTTTGGGGCTCCTTTTCTTCTTGTCGCATTAGGGTGGCAGGATACAGCTAAGATTTATGCCGTTGTATTGGCTCTTGTTGCTGTCTTTTTCTATCTATTTAGTAAAGACGACCCTAAAATTATAGAACGAAAAAAGAAGAAAGAAAAATCTCGCTCTATTCTTGAGCAAATTGAACCTTTAAAAAATATTCAGGTTTGGCGTTTTTCTCTTTATTATTTCTTTGTATTTGGAGCCTTCGTCGCACTGGCTCTTTGGCTTCCACGCTATTATATGGGAGCGTATGGCTTGGATATTGTAACTGCGGGGGTTTTAACGGCATGTTATGCATTACCAGGTTCCATTTTTCGTGCCTTAGGTGGTTGGATGTCCGACAGATATGGTGCGCGAACTGTGATGTATTGGACGCTTTCTGCAAGTGTAATTGCCTGTTTTTTCCTTTCTTATCCAGCGACAACGTATATCGTACAGGGAATAGAGGGTCCTATTGAATTTGAGATTTCTATTGGATTGGTTCCCTTCGTTGGGTTGACCATGATTCTTGGGTTTTTTATGTCTTTAGGAAAGGCCGCTGTTTATAAACACATTCCTGTCTATTATCCTGATCATGTTGGATCCGTTGGAGGAATTGTAGGGCTCGTCGGGGGACTTGGTGGATTTTTTCTTCCTATAAGTTTTGGTTTTATGAATGATTTGATCGGAGTCTGGACAAGTTGCTTTATGTTGCTTTTCGGGATTACCGCTATTGCTCTAGTATGGATGCATGCCTCTATCTTATACGCCGAAGGCCGTGTGAAAAAACACAAATTCTTACCCGAGCTTGTCCCTTTGAAGAAAAAGGATATCCCCGCTGATGAACCTACAGAGTTTAAGCATCAGGGTTTAGAAGATTGGGATCCTGAGAATAAAGAACAATGGGAGTCTTGGGGAAAGAAAGTGGCTTTCCGAAATTTATGGATTTCAATTCCCTGTTTGCTTTGTGGATTTGCTATTTGGCTTTATTGGGGGATTATTACTGTACAGATGCTAAATTTAGGTTTTCCTTTTGCAAAAGGAGATCTGTTTTCTCTGATGGCTATAGCAGGACTTTCTGGAGCAACACTTCGTATTCCGTCAACCTTCTTCATTAGATTGGCAGGGGGCCGAAATACTATTTTCATGACAACAGCTCTGTTGATACTTCCTGCATTAGGAGTCGGTTTTGCTCTACAAGACCCGAATACACCTCTTTGGGTATTTCAAGTTTTGGCACTTCTCTCTGGTTTGGGGGGAGGGAACTTTGCTTCATCCATGTCTAATATTAGCTTTTTCTTTCCTAAAAAGATGCAGGGATTATCACTGGGTTTGAATGCTGGTTTAGGAAATCTCGGGGTGACAACCATGCAGATTTTGATTCCATTGGTTATGACCGTGGCGCTCTTCGGTGGAACCTCAATGGTTTTAGAAAATACAAGTGGAACCTTAGTTGGTAAGATTCCTGCAGGGACTGAAACCTATATTCACAATGCGGGTTTTGTTTGGCTTATTTTCTTAATTCCTCTTTCTATTGCTGCTTGGCTTGGGATGGATAATATCAAGGCAAAGCATGTTTCTCCAGAGTTGGGCGCGCCTCCTATAGCCTTTATGAAGATTGGGGTGATGCTTGCCATTGCTTTGGGAGTTTCTGCTGCTGGATTATGGCTTATGCTTCCAGAAAGTGCGAATGGATCAGGGTTTGGTATTAGTAAATATATTATACTTCCTGCTGTCGTTGCTGTGACCGTCATTTTGCTCAAAATGCTTCCTGGTGAAATTGGAGGAAGTTTGAAACGACAATATAAAATTTTCAAACATCCTCATACGTGGGTCATGGCCATCATTTACACTATGACATTTGGATCCTTTATTGGGTTTGCTGCAGCCTTTCCGTTAGCTATTAAAGTGATCTTTGGATATCAACATGTCATAGGTGCTGATGGTATTGTCTCTCATGATTTAACCAATCCAAATGGACCAAGTGCTTTGATGTATGCATGGATGGGTCCTTTTATCGGTGCTTTAATCCGTCCTGTTGGGGGCTGGATTGCTGATAAATTTGGAGGCGCTTTGGTTACTCAGATTTGTGCTCTTGTTATGGTGGGAAGCACAATGGGAGTTGCATACTATATGAAGGCAGCCTATGGATCATCTACACCAGAAGACTTTTTTGTTCCTTTTCTTCTTTTATTCCTTATTCTCTTTACAGCGACAGGGATTGGAAACGGTTCAACATTCCGTACTATTGCAATGGTCTTCGATAAAGAACAGACAGGCCCTGTCCTCGGTTGGACATCGGCTATTGCGGCCTACGGAGCGTTTTATATTCCAAAAGTGCTTGGAGAGCAGATTCATTTAACAACTCCAGAAATAGCACTGTATAGTTTTGCAGGTTTTTACGCTTTCTGTGTCATATTAAACTGGGTTGTTTATCTTCGTCCTGGCGCCCAATACAAGAACCCTTAAGAAACGAAAGAAATAAAGATGAGTTATTTTATTGATCGTATGTCCTATTTTATACAAAACCGTGAAAAATTCTCGGGTGGGCATGGTGTAACAACAGAAGAAAATCGAGCATGGGAAGAGGCCTATAGAGGGCGTTGGGCTCATGATAAGATTGTTCGATCGACACATGGTGTTAACTGTACAGGATCCTGTTCTTGGAAAATTTACGTTAAAAATGGATTGATTACGTGGGAAACGCAACAAACAGATTATCCTCGAACGCGCCCTGAT
>JAJFGT010000237.1 GCA_021776015.1 Alphaproteobacteria bacterium | reverse complement strand
CTTTTTGATCGAACATTGACTGTAAATGGTGTGTCAAAAGCCTATTCCATGACGGGCTGGCGCATTGGTTATGCTGGAGGGCCTGTCGAATTGATTAAGGCTATGACAAAAATTCAAGGGCAAAGCACTTCTAATCCTAGTTCTATCTCACAAGCCGCAGCGGTAGAAGCCTTAAATGGGGATCAATCCTTTATGTCAGAGTGGAATCTTGCATTTAGAGAGCGCCGAAATTTAGTCGTTTCTTTATTGAATGAAATTGATGGTATTCAGTGTTTGATGCCAGAAGGTGCCTTTTATGTGTACCCAAGTTGTGCTGGTTTAATTGGAAAAGTAACACCAGAGGGCAAAGCTCTTGAAACAGATGAAGATGTTGTTACTTATTTTCTTGAATCCGTTGGTGTCGCCTGTGTCCATGGAGCGGCATTCGGGTTGTCCCCTTATTTTAGAATTTCCTATGCTGTATCAGTAGAAACATTGAAAGATGCCTGCTCACGGATCAAAAATGCTTCTGCAATGCTACAATAGATCAAAGGTTTTGTTCTAAAAGATTTTGAATAAACTGATGAACAGTAGTTGTGTAGTCACTTTCTAACCCAAGATGTTCGTTGATCTGTCTGTGAGATAAATCTTGTTCTAAGATTTGTGTGTGAACTCCTAAGCTTGTTGCCTGTTCAGATAATTGTTTTGCCTGAGTGCAAGGATCATCAATACGCTTTGTTGAACAGACCAATAACATAGGTAACGCCTCTTTTTGTAACTGGTGATATGGAGAAGATTTTTTCCAAATAATAGCATCATTTCCAAAGGCATCATCATAAAAATGGGCGTGTTTTTCTTCCATTAATTCGATAACATTTAAAGCGGCACCATCAAGTAAAACACTTCCTAGCCACGGTGTTGCTCCTATTTTATAGGCAAGATCTGGGTTTGCAGTAACTAATCCAACAAGATGAGCCCCTGCAGAATGCCCCATCAGAATAATATGATCTGGATTTCCTCCAAAATCATGAGCTTGCTTTTGAATATAGATGAGAGCATTGCGGATATCATCGGCTTGATTATAAGGTTCTGTTGGAAGAAGACGGTAATTGAGAGAGGCAAAGATAAAACCTTCTTTGGTCACCCATTTTTCAACTTTCTGATCAACAACGGCAGAGTTTTTTTTGTCTCCAATTTTCCATGCACCACCGTGAACCATAAGAATGATGGGTGCTTTTTTGGGTTTCAGTGGAGTATAAACATCGAGTGTTTGATGTGAATCACTACCATAGGCAATATTTGTAAATTCTATGATTTCTATTTTATTATCTAAAACAGCAATTTTGTCTTGAGTGGATTCTGATATTTGTGCAAATCCTACTGAAGAGTAGAGTAAAAATGAGAGTAGAATTATTGAAATTCTCATAAAAATTCTTCTTTTAGTGTTTCTGGTTATTAAAGTCTTTTGAGTTTAATCTATTATGTTCATCAGCTTGTAACGATATAAAATGTAATAAAAAGAATAAGTGCTACAAGAGCTTTTGCCCCCTTAGATATTTGTTTTTTTGTTTTTGAAGAAATGAAATTTGCCACAGGCGGTAAATATAGGAGGGATGTTGCTATAAGAAGTATTCCTCCTAAGGAAGATCCTATTATGAAGATGGTACCCATGAATAAAAGAAGGATACCAAAAACCCAGTCGAATACAAAAGATGCACTTTTCATTTAGGCTCTAGCTTTCTGCTTTGTATTTCCTCGGAAAGGGTTTAACAACACAAATTCTATTTGACTGTTCCATCTGTATTGATAGAAACAGGACGATTCACACGCACAGTAAGATCAGATGCAAGAGGTTCATCATCTTTCATTTCAATCATACCAGAGGGGTGAACGGCAAAATTGGCAATGAAAAGGGCATTTGAATAAAATACAACCGCATCACATAACCAATGTTTTTGTTCATTCTTTCCTTCATAGCTAGCGGGACGAAGAGATCCACCAATGACGGCTTTCATCTTATCATCCATATCTTCTGGCATATTTGGATTGTCAATATCTTCGGCGATTAGGAAGGGGCCTTCTTCTCCTCGTACAAAAAAGCAGAAAAAATGAAGGTACTCTAATACATTTTCATCAGTCACTTTGACGGGAGCTTTAGCATTAATATCATGAATTGGCGGAGATGTCCCGTTTAAGCGGTAGAGTGTCTCTTGGTTCGTGAGGTAATAAATTGAGAGCTCTTTTGGCTCCCAGTTTTCATCTCGTAGGCGAACCATTGCCACAGAATCATAAAAAGGGAGGTGTCTCCATTCTGCTTTTGTTGTCTTTACAGACGGAACTAAAACGCCATCTATTGTTCCAACTTGCTCTAGAAATCCTTCTAGTTCTTCTCCCTCAACAGGAGTCCAGTTATTGTCTTCATACATAAAATAAGTCTCTTCTTTATTATCTTTTCTAAAGGTGTTTTTCTACGTGTTTTAAATTCATATATTATAGTTTGTTTAGTTTCAATAGCATGTCAGAAATAAGAGGAAAAGCAAAGCTTTTATCATATGATTTTTCTATCTAGTGTTCATGTTTCTTGACATTATTAATTTTAGCTATTATACATGCGCAACTCAAGGCGTGTAAGACGTTTTTGAGTGTATGAAATAATTTATAGAATTTTTAGGAGCAGGGCTCATGTCAACAAAAAGAACTTTTCAACCTTCATGCTTGGTTCGTGCACGCCGCCACGGTTTTCGTGCTCGTATGGCAACAAGTGCAGGTCGCGCTATTCTCTCAAGACGTCGTGCAAAAGGTCGTAAGAAACTCTCTGCATAATTACCACAAATTTTGTGTTGTAATATCTTTGAGCGGACAAGAGAGACTCTCTGATGGACGTATCAATTAAAGTCCCTAAGACAATTGGCGGTTTAAAAAAACGAGCCAGTTTTTTGCGTGTACAAAATGGGGGGCAAAAATGGGTTACAAAATCATTCATTCTTCAAAAAAAGGCTGTAGAAGCTGATCAGGAGTCTTCTTGCGATACAGATATTCGCTTTGGATTAACCGTTACTAAAAAAACATTGAAGAGGGCGACGGACAGAAATCGTGTTAAAAGACGATTACGTGTTGTTGCACGGGAAATTTTGCCTCAAGCAGGGCAGGATCATATGGACTATGTTTTAATTGGAAGGCGAGAGACCCTCACACGGCAATATACAGACTTACAAAAAGATCTTAAATGGGCATTGAGAAAACTCTCAGAATTATAATGAAGTCTTTAATTCGTTGTTATAGATTCTTTCTGTCGCCGTTCATGGGAAACCAATGTCGTTTTTATCCTACATGCTCTCATTATGCAGAGGAGTCTTATGATCTTCACGGATTTTTAAAAGGAACAGTTCTAACAATTGCTCGTCTTTTAAAGTGTCAGCCATGGTATAAGGGGACATCTTTAGATCCTGTGCCAAAACGATTTGCCTATCAAGATATGTTCCTTTATAAAAAGACCGTTGATTTATATAAAAAGATAAAGGGTATAAGGATAAATAAATGAGTGGCCACAAACCAGGGCAAATGCCTCCAGAAGATACCCGAAATTTAATTATTTTTATTATTCTTGCTGTCCTTCTTTGGGGAGGATTTGATCATTTTGTTATGAAACCCAATGTTTCAGCGCAAAAAGCTAAGATTGAACAAGGAAAAAGATTAGATAATAGTCGACAGGTCCAGGAGACTATTCAGGCTCTTGATCCTCAAGAGGATCACGAGGAAGTGATCACATCAGAGTTCACAGGGGGATTGCGTATTGCAATTGATACACCTGAGTTAAAGGGCTCCATTTCTACAAAAGGGGGACGTTTAGATGATATTTCTTTTAAAAATCATTTTAAAACATTGGCAAAAGAAGAGTATGTAACCCTTTTATCTCCTGCAGGAACTCATTATCCCCATTATGCTGAAACAGGTTGGGTTTCTCCAGAAGTATCTCTGACATTTCCTGATAAAAATACGGAATGGTCTATTATTGGTAATCAGGATACTCCTGTCTTAACACCCTCGACCCCCCTTGTTTTTCAATGGAAGAGCCCAGAAGGAATTTTATTCGAGAGAACCTATGAAGTTGATAAAAACTTTATGATTTCTGTAAACGAAAAAATTCAAAATTATTCAGGAAAGAAAATAGAAATTTACCCTTATGCGGCTATTGCGCGACGGGGGCTTCCAGAGTTTCTTGATGGTAATATGATTGTTCATGAAGGCCCTCTTGGTTATATCGGAGAGACTCTTGAAGAAATCGATTATGATGAACTGGATGATAAGCCTTCTTGGAATATTGTTTCTAAAGAAGGTTGGATTGGGTTTGGCCAAAAATATTGGTTAGTTGGTCTTTTACCAGATCAAACACAAAACAAGACGTTTCGATTTGTTCAAAAAAGCCGTGGTGATTCTACAAGAATTCGTCCTCTTTATCAGGTGGATGTTATGGGAGAAGCTTTAAAACTCGATGCGGGGGCCTCAACAGATATTACGCATAATATTTATGCTGGTATTAAAAATGTTCGGCTTTTGGACGAATACGGTGATAAGATGGGGGTTCGCCATTTTGATTTAGCTGTTGATTTTGGAATTCTCTACTTTTTAACACGGCCTTTATATTGGCTTCTTATGCTTTTGTATGATTTCGCTGGAAATTTTGGGGTTGCTATTATTCTTCTGACATTTCTTTTACGATTAGCTGTTTTTCCTCTTGCAAATACATCCTACCGTTCTTTTGCAAAAATGAAAAAGCTTGCCCCTCAAATGACAGAGCTTAAAGAAAAATACTCGGATGATAAGCCAACGATGCGTACTGAACTTGCGAATCTTTATCAAAGGGAAAAAGTAAATCCAATGGCAGGATGTTTTCCAATCCTTCTTCAAATTCCTATTTTCTTTGCTATGTATAAGGTGATTTATATCGCTGTTGAAATGCGTCATGCGCCTTTCTTTGGTTGGATCCAAGATCTATCACAGAGAGATCCTACCTCAATATTTAACTTGTTTGGTTTGCTTCCTTTTGAAACACCATCTCTTTTAACAGTTGGGATTTGGCCTTGTTTGATGATCATCTTTATGATTATTCAGCAAAAACTTAATCCACCACCTCAAGACCCTACTCAAAAAGTTATGATGATGTATTTCCCTTATGTGATTGGACTTATGTTGTCAGGATTTGCTTCAGGGCTTGTTATCTATTGGACAGTAAGTAATGCGTTGTCTGTTCTTCAGCAAGCGATTATTATGAAATCTATGGGGGTTCCTATTCATTTATTTTCAGATGAAGAGGAAGCTACTAGCTTTGATAAAGAGAAAAAAGACTCTGATAAAAAGGCGGGGTCTTAACTCTTGGAAGATTTCATAGAAGAAATAGACGAGATAGGGCAAAATGAAAGCGATGAAAGAGATATCGCGAGAAAGCTATTCGCAGGGGCTTGTGATTTTGTTTTAGGGGTCGCTGATCTAAGCCAGCTTCCCGAATCTAACCTTTCTGAAGTTGCCTTTATCGGTCGCTCAAATGTTGGAAAATCATCTTTGATCAATGCGCTAACGGGACGAAAAGGGCTTGCTCACACATCAAATACTCCTGGGCGAACACAGCAGCTTAACTTCTTTAATCTAGGGGGTAAAATTCATATTGTGGATCTTCCTGGTTATGGTTATGCAAAAGTATCAAAATCTCATGTTCAAGCATGGACAAAATTAATGAAAAATTACCTTCGAGGACGTCCTAATCTCCGTCGTGTTTTTCTATTGATTGATTCTCGGCATGGCCTTAAGGCGAGTGATCTGGAGATGATGGATATGTTGAATAAGGCAGCTGTTAATTACTGTATTGTTTTAACAAAATGCGATCAGCAAAAAAGAGAGCAGCTTGTTCAGACTAAGGAAACGACTGAGCTCACTCTTAAAAAACATACAGCGGCCCAACCCCATGTTTGTCAAACAAGTGCATTGAAAAAATTTGGGCTGGATGAGCTTCATATTCAGATTTTACATCAAATTTAATAAGTAAGTTCTGGGATTGTTATCTTTTGCAGGAACAAAGTTAAATGTGCACTGCCCGTCATCTTTGGACTGAATTTTTAGTTTTCCTGCTTGTCCTTGTTCTACAGCATGTGATAGAGCCTGAACTATATCTGCCTTTGGGCATAGAGTAGCGGTATTAAAAGGAATAGATATCTGTGTTATTTCTTCTTCATTAACGGCTGCAGTAGCAGTGAGAACAGCAATACCCAATACAATAGATATTCCTGAAATAGTCAGGGCCGCCTTTTTTTTGAAAAGGTGTCATTGTAAATCCCTTGTATTGTTTTTCTGTAAAATATCACAATGTTTATGAAAAATAAATATAAATATAAATATTTATG
>JAJFGT010000236.1 GCA_021776015.1 Alphaproteobacteria bacterium | reverse complement strand
GGCCAAGTCTCGAATGTATTAATAAAGTTCGAGAGTAATTATTATCCAAAATTGTTGGAGAGAAAGGGGTTTTCTGACGAGGGTTAAGCCATGAAGCCAATCGAATGGGATATTCCAGATCTGAAAATTTAGAAACATATTTATGTAAGGGGGCATCAAAGGCATGTACCATTGTATCGTCAACCTTCATGGCAGATGTTGCCAACATAGCGCGGTCTGCCATAACGATAATAACTTCTGCCATATTATTTTTGTGTAAGGCTTCTAGAGTAAATAATGCGTTACGAATATTAATACTGGCATCATTCATAGGTTCTTGAATAGGTTTTTGAGCACCTGTGTAAACAATAGAGAAAGGAAGACCTTTCCCCATCATTAAAGACAATGCCGCTGCGCCGTACGCCATTGTGTCTGTTCCATGTGTAATAAAAAATCCTATAAAGGGGACTTTAATATGATGATAAATATATGTCATCAAAACGGCGAGTTCGCGTATATGATGATAGTTCATTTGCGCACTATCGAGACAAAAAGCATCAATGCTTTCAATCTGAAAGAGTTGAGTTAAGTCACTGTTTGTATGAAGTAAAATCTTATTAAAGTCGAGGTCAGGAACAGAAATACCATTTTCTATACGCATGGACATTGTCCCGCCTGTTCCAATAGCAATCACCAATTGTTGTCCACCCAATTTGTCTGGAGTATAAGTGTTCAATTTTTTTACAAAATTGATGACAGCATCTGCTTTAATGATTTGAAGATGACTCAGATCGGCGGGGTTATCTAAAAAACTCACTGTCAGAGTCTCCTTTTTTATTTAAATATTGTTTTGTAATGTATCAGAAAAATAAAATGAAGAAAGAAGTTTTAGGGGCTTATCGTCTTGGACATAGACAAGTTTTATGCTCTCCAGTACTCTGTAGAGTATGTTTAATTATATTCTTAAAAGACTGCTTTTGATGATCCCTACATTACTAGGGATTATGTTTGTGTCTTTTGCAATTATACAATTTGTTCCTGGAGGGCCTGTTGAGCAGATGATGGCAGAGCTTCAAGGGCATGGAGCAAGTGCAACATCTCGCTTCTCTGGAGGCGGGGGTGGTGATACAGGTATGAGTATATCGCCTCAAGCGAGTACAGGACAACAAAGTAGTTATCGAGGATCACAAGGTCTTGATCCTGAATTTATAGCTGAGTTAGAAGCTCTTTACGGCTTTGATAAACCGTCTTATATCCGTTTTTTCCAAATGGTTGGAAATTATTTGAAATTTGACCTCGGAGAAAGTTATTACCGTGATGTAAGTGTGATTGATTTAGTATTGGAGAAAATGCCGGTTTCTATTTCTCTGGGGCTTTGGTCAACACTTTTGATTTATTTGATTTCTATTCCTTTAGGAATTAAAAAAGCGGTTAAAGATGGCCAAGCATTTGATATTTGGACCAGTGCAGCTGTCTTTATTGGCTATGCAATTCCAGCTTTTATGTTTGCAATTTTCCTGATTATTTTATTTGCTGGGGGACGATATTTTGATATTTTTCCTTTACGAGGGATCGTTTCTGACAATTGGGAAGATTTAGGGAATGTTCAAAAAGTTCTTGATTATGCATGGCATATGGTTCTTCCAACAGCAGCTATGGTTATTAGTGGTTTTGCGGCACTGACGATGTTGACTAAAAACTCGTTTCTGGATGAAATTAACAAACAATATGTTTTAACGGCGCGTGCAAAGGGCTTGAGTGAAAAACAAGTCCTAAGTGGACATGTTTTTAGAAATGCAATGTTGATCGTCATTGCAGGTTTTCCTGCTGCATTCATGTCCATCTTTTTTACAGGATCTTTATTGATTGAGGTTATTTTTTCTCTCGATGGTTTGGGGCTTTTGGGATATGAATCCATTATCAATCGAGACTATCCTGTTGTTTTAGGAACCTTGTATATTTATGCCCTGATAGGATTAGTGATGACTCTCTTGCGTGATATTGTATATGTCATTGTAGATCCCCGAATTAGTTTTGAGGCAAAAACATCATGACCCCCATTACTCAAAGACGTATTCACCAATTTAAAGCAAATAAACGAGGGTTTTGGTCACTATGGATTTTCTTGGTTTTATTTATTCTATGCTTATGTGCAGAATTTATTGCCAATGATAAGCCTTTACTTGTTCAATTCGAGGGGCAATATCACATGCCCGTTTTTAAAACCTATCCAGAAACATTTTGGGGTGGAGATTTTGAAACAGAAACAGATTATAGAGATCCTTATGCGCAAGAAATTATAGAGGAGAAGGGCTGGATTCTCTGGCCTCCTATTCGCTTTTCTTATGATACAATCAATTATAATCTTCCAACACCTGCTCCATCTGCACCAACGTCTGAAAATATTTTAGGGACAGATGATCAGGGACGAGATGTAGCCGCTCGTATTATCTATGGATTTAGACTCTCTATTTTATTTGGTTTAACATTAACATTGGTGAGTTCTGTTATTGGAGTTTCTATGGGAGCTATTCAAGGCTTCTATGGTGGAAAAATAGACCTTATTCTTCAGCGTATTATTGAGGTTTGGTCGAGTCTTCCTAGTCTCTATATTCTCATTATTTTTTCGGCTTTGTTTATTCCAGGGTTTTGGACATTACTTTTGATTCTTCTTCTCTTTTCATGGGTCGCACTTGTAGATGTTGTCCGTGCAGAATTTTTACGCGCTCGTAATTTTGATTATGTTCGTGCTGCGAGCGCATTAGGGGTTTCAAATTCCGTAGTGATGTTTCGTCATATTCTGCCTAATGCGATGGTTGCAACTATGAGTTTTATGCCTTTTATTCTCACAGGGTCTATTGCGGCATTAACCAGTCTTGATTTCTTAGGGTTAGGGCTTCCACCTGGGTCAGCCTCTTTGGGAGAGCTGCTAGCACAAGGAAAAAATAATATTCAGGCTCCATGGCTTGGCTTCACAGCCTTTATTGTTTTGGCTGTAATGTTGACTCTTTTGACGTTTATTGGGGAGGCTGTTCGTGATGCTTTTGACCCTAGAAAGACGAGTCTTTAGAGTATGAGCATTTATAATGTATTTTCTTTTCTGGATGAAAATGATCTTGAGGATATAGCGAGTCTTCAATCCATTGTCATGAAGAATTTAAAGCAAAATGACAGAGCTCATTTTATTATTGAACGATCAAAAGAGTATTTTAAAAATA
>JAJFGT010000235.1 GCA_021776015.1 Alphaproteobacteria bacterium | reverse complement strand
ATATGCCCATTCATCAGGATTCCATCCTAAGATATGCCCGTCCTTGGCAATTTTATATAAAAAATTCTGTCCAAACTCCATTTGAATTTCGCAAGAGTAGGCATTCATGATGTCTTCTGCTGATTCATTGTGATCAGCACTCAGGATAAGTTGTCCCCCATTTGATAGTCGGGCTAAATAAGTAAGGACCTGATAAAGATCCTTGATAGGGGGTGGACATCCTAAGTATCCAGAAAGATTAAACATAGTGCTTCCCCATATCATCACAGTTGTATTTGGGGGGCAATGTTCAGGCAAAAGGTCATTGTAATCATGGATGAGACCTTTAGATTTTCGCCCTATTCGTTGGCTATAGGCAGCCGAAGCATTTTTGACATGGTTTGGGTTTAAGTCAACGGCAATATATTTAGGAGAGGGGGCAATGTGGTGCGCGATGGATATTGTTCTACTAATAACGGTATCAACACCTCCAACCCCAAGATCCATCAATGCTTGAGTTTCAGATAAGAGTTTTCCCATTTCATGGGCGTATCTGTCTATATTTTTATTTTCTTCTTGCGTTAGGTAGTATTTATTATCGTGTGTAACGTCAATCCATAGGTTATCGCCGTTAACAGAGTCATTCATGTGTGCTGAACTATCATAGCTATATTTGCCTAAATGCCCTTCTAGAGTTCGGTCAAGCAATTTTACAAGATCATTTGTAAATGAAGGTTGGTTTGAAACGGAGGGTTTATAGCAGGGCGTTATTGATTGTATACTCATTATATTTTCTTATCTCCTTGTCCTGATGGCGTTATAGCTCTCTTCCATCGGGCTTGAAATTGGATGCGGTAGGCATCCGTAATGCTCTTATTTTTAATGACTGTGATCGTAAGATCATCCGATTTAAAATCAAGTACCGCGAACTTATCAGCATATACATAAAATGGAATTTTTGTAAATTCTTCCTTTGGAGTCCATTTATATGTACAATAATTAGAACATACAAAGTAATTATCTCCTTCGCACAAAAGAACTTTAAAATTAATATTCTTCAGTTCTGTCATTTTCTGTCGATAATTTTCACTTCCGTTACTCAGCCATTTATCAAAGTCCCGTTCATCTGTATCGGATACAAGAATCTCTCCTCCGACATCTTTCACACTCGGATAGACATCGTTTTCTAAGAAATCAAGAAGGCCTTCTTTCCCTTTATACTCATAGACACCTGTCTTCATAAATCGAACACCAACATCTCCCCACACTTCGACCCCCCCTTTATAGAAAGCATCTACAATCTTCATCATAATATCGGGACCAAGACCTCTCTTGAGTTCATCTTTTTCAAACAGAGAAAGATGGTTTTGTGAAAGGGCTCGATTTGTTTGTTCTATTAATTTTTGTTGTGACCATCCTAAGAGGGCACGGGCGGCTCGGCATTGTTCAGGTGTTAGATTCATTATTTTATCCTAGTTAATATGTCTTTAGCTTAATGGTGAATAATTATAAAGTCAATTAAAATTACATCAATAGATTTATTTTTATTGACATCTGTTATTTAAAGGTTTATAAATTACATCATAACAGTGAAAAATAAATTAAGTAAAATAAATACTTTGAGGAATTTTAAACGTGTATAACAAGATAAAACAATGCCCTGATGACCTTCCAAATGAAGTAATTGTGTCACCAATCGGGAGACGATTAAAGGCCATACGAGAGAACGCCGAGCTTTCTCGAGGGGAATTAGCACGACAACTTGGGTATTCAACACGACAACTTCAAAAATACGAGACAGGTGTAGAACCAATTGCGGTTTTAACGCTTTTAAGAATTGCTGAAATTCTAAAAGTATCTGTCTGGAGTTTTATAGAAGATGAACAGGGCAATCTCATAGATTCACAAGAGCAGCGTGATCTCTACCATTGGAGATCAACAAACTATCCAAAGCTTATTGATTTTATGCGTTCTATGAACGACGAAGAACCTCCTTTAACTATGAGAAAGCAAGCTTAAGCATTAAGACAGATCGGGCAATGATGGTATAGAACATAGGTGTGTGTTCGTAATGGTCTCCGACTTAGGGTCACAGTTTATACTGTGGCCCATTTTTTTTGTTATATTCAGAAAATAGAATTTTTTTCTAGACATTCTCTGTGATTGGTGTAGAAAATCTTTCTAAACTGGGATGATGTTATATATATTGCGGGTATGGCGGAACTGGTAGACGCGCTGGATTTAGGTTCCAGTGAGCTTAGCTCGTGGGGGTTCGACTCCCTTTACCCGCACCATATATTTCATCCTATTTTATGAATGACAAATGATTAAAGCGATTGAAAGCATTAAAACCCATGAATATTAAAGATATAAAAACTGAGGGCTTACGCCACGATTTAGAAATCAAGATCCCTGCCAATGACATTGCAACAATGATTGATGCGGAGCTCTTGAAAGTGGGAGAAAATGTAAAAGTACATGGATTTCGTCCAGGTAAAGTACCTTTGCCTATTTTGAAACAAAAATATAAACGTCATGTCATGGCTGATGTCCTTGAAAAGGCTGTTAATGAATCAACAGAAAAAGTTATGACTGAAAAAGGTTTGAAGCCAGCAATGCAGCCTAAAATCGAAGTCAAAGAATTTGATGAAGGAAAAGATCTTACCTATACAATGAGTGTAGAAGTTCTGCCAGACTTTACTGTGATGGATCTAACGAAGATTTCTGCTGAAAAGCCTGTGGCAAATGTTGAAGACTCTGTTTTGAATGAAACACTCGGTACGATTGCTTCAAATCATCGTGAATTAACACCAATCAAAACAAAACGTGCCGCCAAAAAAGGCGATGTTGTTAAAATTGACTTTCATGGTAAGCGTGCTGATGGTGTTGAATTTGAAGGCATGCACGGACATGATTTTGATCTAGAGCTCGGAACAAACCAATTTGTCCCAGGATTTGAGGATCAACTGATCGGAGCAAAAGGGGGAGATAAAGTTGAGGTTAAAGTAACGTTCCCTGAAGAGT
>JAJFGT010000234.1 GCA_021776015.1 Alphaproteobacteria bacterium | reverse complement strand
ATCACTGAACGTATTGTTCGGGATGATGTTTATACATCTATTCATATTGAAGAATTTGATGTTATGGCTCGTGATACAAAGCTTGGATCAGAAGAAATTACACGTGATATTCCAAATGTAGGAGAAGAAGCCCTGAAGCATCTTGATGAGGCAGGAATTGTACATATTGGAGCAGAAGTGAGTCCCGGTGATATTTTGGTTGGTAAGGTCACTCCGAAAGGAGAAAGTCCTGTAACACCAGAAGAAAAACTTTTGCGTGCTATTTTTGGAGAAAAAGCTGCTGATGTCAAAGATAGTTCTTTACGTTTACCACCAGGAACAACAGGAACTGTTGTTGAAGTTCGTGTCTTTAACCGTCGTGGTGTAGACAAGGATGAGAGATCTTTAGTTATAGAACGTGAAGAAATTTCACGACTTGCACAAGATCGTGATGATGAACGCCGTATTGTAGAAGATGGATTCTATAGTCGTTTGGAAGAAATTCTTATAGGGCAAGATGTTGCATCTGCACCTAAAGGTGTTTCTTTGAAAAAAGGAAGTAAGATTAAAGCAGAAGATCTTCATGCTGTTGAGAAACGAGGCCTGTGGCGTCAAATATCAATCACAAATGAAAAGCTTATGGCTGAGATCGAAGAGACTGGACGCACATTTGATGATGCTGTGGACAATCTAAAAACACGATTTGAATCTAAAGTTGAAAAACTTCAACGAGGAGATGAATTGCTTCCTGGTGTTATGAAGATGGTTAAAGTCTTCGTAGCGATTAAAAGGAAAATGCAACCTGGAGATAAAATGGCGGGACGTCATGGAAACAAAGGGGTTGTCTCTAAAATTATGGCAGTTGAAGATATGCCTTATCTGGAAAATGGCCAACCTGTGGATCTTGTATTGAATCCTCTTGGAGTTCCATCACGGATGAATGTTGGGCAGATCTTAGAAACTCATTTAGGATGGGCATCAGCGTCATTGGGACAACAAATTGGAGAACTCGTTGATACCTTCCAGAATGGAAAAGATATTTCTGAAGAAGAAAGTAAAGAGCTTCATTCTAAACTTGAAGAAGCTTATGGAGAGACAGAGTATAAAACAAAGATTAAGACCATAGACTCTTCTAATATTCTTGAGATGGCAAATAATCTTCGGGAAGGTGTCCCGATGGCAACGCCTGTCTTCGATGGTGCAGATGAAGATGATATTACACATTTGTTAAAAGCTGCTGGATTAAATGAATCAGGACAGGTTCGTTTAGTTGATGGGCGGACAGGTGAGCAATTCCATCGTGATGTAACAGTTGGTTACATGTATATGTTGAAACTTCATCACCTTGTTGATGATAAGATTCATGCACGTTCTATTGGACCGTACTCTCTTGTTACTCAACAGCCTCTAGGCGGAAAAGCACAGTTCGGAGGACAGCGCTTTGGAGAGATGGAAGTTTGGGCTCTTCAGGCATATGGTGCAGCTTATACTCTTCAAGAGTTGCTAACTGTTAAATCTGATGATGTTGCAGGTCGTTCTAAAGTTTATGAGTCCATTGTTCGAGGTGAAGATAACTTCGAGATTGGTATTCCTGAATCTTTCAATGTTCTTGTTAAAGAACTTAAAGCCTTAAATCTCAATGTCGAAATGAATGAAAAAGCATTAGATGAAAATATTGAAAATAATCCTGAAACTCAAAGTGAATCTAATTCATTACCAAGTGATTCAGTAGGGGAAATTTCTGGGGAAGTCTCTGAGGGGTAAATTAAGTTAATATACCTCTAAATAATACGTAGCTTTAACTTTTAGAGCTTTATGTGAAGAAATTAAGATTGATAAGTCCGAAGGAAAAAGAAAATGAATGAACTAATGAACCTTTTTGGTCAACCTACAGGCCCACAAAGCTTTGATACCATTCGTGTCACAGTGGCATCACAAGAGCAAGTGCGCTCTTGGTCTTATGGTGAAGTTAAGAAACCAGAGACTATTAACTATCGGACGTTTAAGCCTGAACGTGATGGTCTTTTCTGCGCCAAAATTTTCGGTCCTGTTAAAGATTATGAGTGCTTATGCGGTAAATATAAACGTATGAAGTACAAAGGGATTATTTGTGAAAAATGTGGTGTTGAAGTCACATTAACAAAAGTCCGTCGTGATCGGATGGGACATATTGATCTTGCAGCGCCTGTTGCTCATATTTGGTTTTTGAAATCTCTTCCCTCTCGGATGGGTCTTATTTTGGATATTACCCTGAAAGATCTTGAGCGTATCTTGTATTTTGAAAGCTATGTTGTTATTGAACCTGGTATGACAGCGCTTAAGCCTATGCAGCTGTTAACAGAAGAAGAATATTTAGATGCTCAGGATGAGTATGGAGATGAAACATTTGAGGCTGGTATCGGGGCAGAAGCTTTACAAAAAATACTCTCTAGTATCGATATTGTAACGGAAAAAGTACAAGTTGAAGAAGATTTAGCTGCAACAAAATCTGAAGCTAAACGGAAAAAGCTTGTGAAGCGTTTGAAACTGTTTGATGCTTTCCTTGAATCTGGAACTCGCCCTGAATGGATGATTTTGGATGTTTTACCAGTGTTACCACCTGATCTTCGTCCTTTGGTGCCATTGGATGGAGGACGTTTTGCAACGTCAGATTTAAATGATCTTTATCGTCGTGTTATTAACAGAAATAACAGATTGAAACGTTTGATTGAACTTCGAGCTCCTGATATTATTGTACGGAATGAGAAAAGAATGCTTCAAGAATCTGTTGATGCACTCTTTGATAATGGTCGTCGTGGACGTGTGATTACAGGAACGAATAAACGCCCATTAAAATCTCTTTCAGATATGTTGAAAGGAAAGCAAGGGCGTTTCCGTCAAAACTTGCTAGGAAAACGTGTTGATTATTCAGGTCGTTCCGTGATCGTGGTGGGACCAGAACTTAAATTGCATCAATGCGGACTTCCAAAGAAAATGGCATTGGAGCTTTTTAAACCGTTTATTTACAATAAGCTTGAGCTTTATGGCATGGCGACAACGGTTAAAGCCGCCAAGAAAATGGTTGAAAAAGAACGTCCTGAAGTTTGGGATGTTTTGGAAGAAGTTATCCGGGAACATCCTGTTCTTCTTAACCGTGCGCCGACATTGCACAGACTTGGAATTCAAGCATTTGAACCTGTTCTCATTGAGGGAAAAGCCATTCAGCTACATCCCCTTGTTTGTACAGCCTTTAATGCTGATTTTGATGGAGATCAAATGGCCGTTCATGTTCCTCTTTCTATTGAGGCACAAACTGAAGCTCGTTGTTTAATGATGTCGACGAACAATATTCTATCACCATCTTCTGGAAAGCCTGTTATTGTACCGACACAGGATATTATTTTGGGAATTTACTACCTTTCAGTGATCGCTTCAGATCAAATAGGAGAGGGAATGACTTTCCGTGGTGTTGGTGAAATTATGCACGCTCTTGAAGCTGGTGTGGTTAACTTGCATGCTAAAATAAAATGTCGTTATAAAACAGTGGATGAAGAAGGCAATCCTGTAACTCAATTGGTAGAGTCTACACCAGGGCGGATGCTTATATCTGAGTTGTTTCCTCGTGATAAAAACCTTCCATTTTCTTTGATTAATACGGTATTAACAAAGAAAGAAGTTTCTAAGATTATTGAAGAGATCTATCGTTTCTGTGGACAGAAAACGACTGTTATTTTTGCCGATCGTATCATGAAGCTTGGCTTTAAATACGCGTGTATTGCAGGAATTTCTTTTGGTAAGGATGACATGATTATTCCTGTTGAAAAAGAAGCCCGTGTGAATGATGTAAAAGAAACAGTTAAGGAATTTGAACAACAATATATGGAAGGTCTCATCACACGTGGTGAGAAATACAATAAAGTTGTTGATATTTGGTCTCAATGTACGGATGAAGTTGCTGATGCCATGATGAAGCGTATTTCAAATACAGAGGGTGGTAATATAAACTCTGTGTACATGATGGCACATTCAGGAGCACGGGGATCTGCAACTCAGATTCGTCAGCTTGCTGG
>JAJFGT010000233.1 GCA_021776015.1 Alphaproteobacteria bacterium | reverse complement strand
GTCGTGCAAACTCAGCTTGTTCTAGCCCTGGAATTGTTCTAAAAACACGTATTTGTTCGCCGTATGTCATCTTTGTTTGAAATCCAACTATATTATAGAGCGTGCCCAGTGCATTATCTTGGCGAAGCTGGACAACGGCATAAGCATTTTCACTCGTATGGGGATTTGTAAGACCGATGGGTTTCATAGGGCCAAAGCGGAGAGTTTCTACGCCACGCTCTGCCATGATTTCAATGGGCATGCATCCTTCAAAGTAAGGTGTATCTTTTTCCCAATCTTTAAATTCTGTTTTAGGGCTGTTTATCAGCTCTTGAATAAAGGCTTCATACTGTTCTTTATTCATAGGGCAGTTGATATAATCAGATCCTGTTCCAGCAGGGCCTTCTTTGTCGTAGCGTGATTGAAACCATGCGGTATTAAAATCTATAGAGTCTTTATGGACAATTGGAGCGAGGGCATCAAAGAAGGCAAGGGCATCTTCTCCTGTATGTTCCTGAATAGATTGGGCAAGGGCATCAGAGGTAAGAGGGCCTGTTGCAATGATAACATTGTCCCATTCCGTGGGAGGAAGTCCGCTAATTTCTTCTCGTTCAATGGTGATATTAGGGTGGGAACTCAACGCTTTTGTTACATTATCAGAAAAGATATTACGATCTACGGCAAGGGCTCCTCCTGCTGGGACAGAGGCTTTATCACCTTCACGTAGAATAAGAGAGTTACAACGACGCATTTCTTCGTGGAGGAGTCCGACCGCATTAAATTCAGCATCATCCGAGCGGAAAGAGTTTGAACATACAAGCTCTGCAAGACCGTCTGTTTTATGTGCGTTGGTTTTAACATGTGGGCGCATTTCATGTAGAATGACGTTTGCTCCCATATTTGCGGCCTGCCACGCTGATTCTGACCCTGCAAGGCCACCACCAATGATATGAATTGTATTATTTTTATCTGTCATAGGAAAGGGTATAACAGAAGTCATTCTAGACTTCAAATAAATCAATAAGCTCACTTTTGGGATCAAAGCCAGCACAGGCAAGTGTGCCTCCAAATCCACATCCACCATCGATAGTAGCGGTTACACCATTGATATGAACGCCTTCGTGGCTGGGATCAAATCCACGGATAATCCGTTTAAAAGGATCATAAGTTTGGTGAATATCTTTAAAGTTACGCGAAGCCCACCAAAAATTATCGCCCTGAGCATGAAGAGATTTCTTTAGATCAATACCAGCATTCACAAAAAGCATAGGAGCTTGTGTTGTTTCGTGTGTGTAAGCGGCACGTTTGAGTTGGCTGATAAAGATATCATAACCTGCAATAGATCGAAGAGCGTTTCGAACTTTTCCTGTCCATCGGCACAGACCCATGACTCCTTCTTTTGCGGCCATAAGACCATCATTTTGATCTAATCCCAAGCCTTCTAGTGTCTCAGATAAACCATTTGCAAGCATCCAAAGGTATATTTTCTCTGGATGTTGAGAAAAGGGAAGCTCCAGTAGTTTGGAGAGGATTTCTTCCTGTTGGCCTCGTAAATAAATAATATCATCAGGGCGCACCCCTGGAATAGAAAGAATTAAGCGACGAAATGTAATGATTTCCTCAAGCGTTTCTTTGGCGTAAAAGCCATGCCCTGTATAGTTTCCTGTATAGACAAGGCGGTCTCCTTGTGTGAAACGCTCTAAAAAATTATCGTGAAGTTGGGTGAGTTTATCGATGTCAGCATGGATGGAGCCAATCACCCATGTATGACGGGGGATTCCTAATGATGAGAAGAGTGTTTGCTGTTTAAGGTGTGTTTGCATGAAAAATAAAAGAAAGAGCGTTTGGATTCAAACTGATACATTAAGTATACATGAAAACAAGGCGTGTGAAAGAGGGGGAAGATAAAAAGAAAGCGGATCCTCCGAATAAGGGAATTATGCATCACTTAAATATGACGGCATTTACTTTACAGATTGACTTCCTTTTAAAAAGAATTTAGTGGTCATTTGTTAGTTTATGAAAAAGGAATGCATCATGAAAAAAGCACAGCTCATCGTTCAACCTAAACCAGAAGAGAGAGGAGAGCTCTCTGATGTCTTTATTCTACCTGCGTCTGAAGCATATATTATTAAAATTTTAGCAAGGTTAGGGATGGCGCATGGGCCTGCAATTGCCAGAGCTTCGGATGGAATGGTTTCTCTTAACAGTGTTTATAATACTCTTGGTAGGCTGGAAGAAAAAAAGATTGTTAATAAAAGAATTGGATTTGCTCCAGCTGGAGACATCAAGTTAAAAAGAGCTTTCTATCAAATAAGCATGGGTGTTACCGTATTTAATATGAACTTAACGGAACTTGAACAAAAACCCCTGGTGAGACTGCGAAAATAGATTCAACAGCCAAACTAGATGCTTGAATGAAGTTAATCGTATGGTTTCTGAGCGTATAAAAATAGAGCTCTTTTTAAATCTGTATATTTTTCATAGAACAGTTTGTAATTCTTAAAATCTATTTGTTTAACGGTTTCTTTTTATGTACACTGCCAAGCTCTTTTATACGTTAAAAAATAATTAGGAAAATGAATAGTATGCTTACACAAAAAACGCTTGATGTCTCAGAATATGAAGATTTTAGTTCCCATGAACGGGTTCTTTGTTTTGAAGATGAATCTGTAGGGCTCAAAGCTATTATTGCCATTCATAATACTAATTTAGGTTCATCCTTTGGGGGGTGTCGTGTATATAATTATGAACGATTTGATGATGCTGTAACAGACGCCCTTCGTTTATCAAAAGGAATGACTTATAAATCAGCGCTGGCTGGACTTCCTTTTGGAGGCGGAAAAGCTGTTATTCTTGCAGACCCTAGGACACAAAAAACGGCTGATACAATGCGTGCTTTTGGAGAAGCTGTTGAAACACTTTCTGGTGCTTATATTACAGCAGAAGATGTGGGCTCAACAGATGAAGATATGATTACAATTTCTAAGGCAACATCTTATGTTTCTGGGCTTCCCAAGAAAGAAGGTGTGCTCGGTGGAAATCCATCTCCTTATACGGCAGAGGGTGTCTTTTATGGAATGCGTGCTGGGCTTAAGACTGTTTTTGGAGCCGATACGTTTGATGGTGTTCATGTTGTGGTAAAAGGGCTTGGGTCCGTTGGGTATGATCTCTGCCGTGCTTTGGATAAAGCGGGGGCTAAATTAACAGTCACGGATATTAATCAAGTTGTTTTAGAAAAGGCACAAAGAGAATTTAAAAATATAACTCTTGTTGATCCCACATCTGCCCATGAGGTGGCATGTGATGTTTTAGCACCTTGTGCCCTTGGTGGTTCTATTAATGTTCGGACTCTGCCTGATATTAAAGCAAAACTGATTGCTGGAGCGGCTAATAATCAATTGCAAAATAAATTGATTGAACAAAAGCTTCATGAAAGAAATATTGTCTATGCGCCTGACTATGTTGTGAATGCAGGGGGGATTATTGCCGTTGGATATGAATATTTTGGATATAACGATATAAATCCTTTCCCGTACAGTCTTACGGAAAATACGCTTGAGGCCCATATTTCTCGAATTGGATCGACGACGCAATCTATTTTAGATCGCTCTGTTGAGGATAACCATCCAACAGGCGCAATTGCTGACCAAATGGCAGAAGATTTATTTTTGCGCTATGGCGGTGTACTACGTGTGGCCTCAGGAAAATCCTAAAGACATAACTGCCTCCCATGGATTATTGACAAATAATTATTTTTATATATTCTAATGTCATTATATAAAAATATTTGGAGGAAATGATTATGACTCAAACATCTAGAACATTTACTGAAGCAGTCTCTCACTTTGTGCAAACAAACCCTGTTACTGCGTTTGTACAAAGAGTAGTTCCAGAGTTTGTAGGGACGCATGTGCCTGATAGACGAGCCGAATTTTATAAGAGAAATACGTTAGCCGATACGGGTAAATTTTTGAGGCATGAATAACTTTCCATTTACTATTTATGTATGGCATTGAAGGGTTAAAGATGAGATGATACCATCTCTTTTAATCTTTTAATCTTTTTCTTAATATGTCATTTCAAAGCACCAATCACATTTTAATGATAGAACCCAAAGAGTTCTATCTGAATCCTGAAACTCAGGACACAAACGTTTATCAAATTGATGAGCACGAAACTCATGAGGAAACGTTTCTAAAGGCCCTTCAAGAATTTAGAACCTATCGAGATTGTCTTGTTTCTCATGGCGTGACAATAACAACTTTTCAAGGTATTGAAGGATGTCCAGATCATTTGTTTCCTAATTGGGCGTCAACAGATCCAGATGGAAATCTTGTCTTATATCCGATGCTTAACTCTAATCGAAGTGCTGAACGCATTCCACGCATTACCGATAAATTAGAGCAATATTACAATTTTATTCTAGATTTACGAGACGAAGAGAAGAATGGGCGTGCTCTTGAGAGTACAGGTTCTTTGGTTATGGATCATATGAATAGAATTGTTTATGCCGCGCTTTCTCCTCGTACAGATGCAAAATTAGCCGAGCGATGGGCAAAAGATCGGGGGTATCTGCTTGTGACATTTGATACCACAGCGCATACAGGAAAACCCGTCTATCATACAGATTTAGTGATGCATATTGGAACCGACTATGCGGGTATCTGCTCGGAGTGTATTCATGAAGATCATCGAGATCATGTCGTGGGTCAGCTTAAAGAAACACATGATATTGTGGAATTTACAAATGAGCAGTTAAAATATTTTTGTGGGAATTCCTTGGAAGTTATAGATGGAGAGGGACGTCCTTTACTGGCTATGTCACAAAGGGCTCAAAGTAAACTTACACCTCCCCAAAAAGAAAAAATTCTAACGCATATGCATGCCATTATTGGAACGGATATTTCTACTATAGAACAGTATGGTGGGGGATCTGCACGATGCCTTATGATGGAATTATTTTAGATCCTCAATTATCTAGTTTCCATCTTTTGCGTTTAGTTGCATGTCTAGGTTGCATGTCTAAGGAGAGCCGAGTATAATTGAATGTGGGGTATTCTCTGTACCCTGTTTTTGTGACTCTCAATAAGATTCAAGACTAAACTAAGATTTAATATGGCAACAGATTTTTCAGCAGGCCTAACGCGTCAAGCTAAAAGCACAGTACGGGGTATCTTTCGTGGAGATATCATATTCGCAATGGGTATTGTTGTTATCCTGTTGTTTATGCTTGTGCCTATTCCTACATGGATGTTGGATATGGGGCTTTCACTGTCTGTGACTTTTTCAGTTATGATTTTGATGACAGTTTTATTTATTCAAAAACCTCTTGAGTTTTCAACGTTTCCAACAGTTTTATTGATTGCGACTGTTCTACGTCTTGGTTTAAATGTTGCATCTACACGACTTATTTTAAGTGAAGGACATACTGGAAGTGAAGCAGCCGGATCTGTGATTGAAGCTTTTGGAAGCTTTATTATTCAAGATAGTTATGTTGTTGGAGGTATTGTTTTTGCCATTCTCGTGATTGTGAATTTTGTTGTGATTACCAAAGGTTCTGGACGGATTGCAGAAGTTGCTGCTCGATTTGCCTTGGATTCTATGCCAGGAAAACAGATGGCGATTGATAGTGATTTATCAGCAGGATTGATTACGGAAGAAGAGGCTAAAACAAAGCGTTCTGATTTGTCTCAGGAAAGTACATTTTTTGGAGCAATGGATGGGTCTGCAAAATTTGTACGAGGAGATGCTATAGCAGGGCTTCTTATTACTTTTATTAATATTATTGGTGGAATTATCATCGGAACAACATCTAAGGATTTAAGTCTTGGAGATGCTGCTGCAACCTATACTGTTTTGACGATTGGGGATGGTCTTGTCTCTCAAATTCCGGCATTGATTGTTTCTATTTCTGCTGGTCTTCTTATCTCTAAAGCAGGTGTAGAAGGATCTGCAAATGAAGCTCTGTTTTCACAGTTTGGACGTTATCCTAAAGCATTAGCTATGAGCGCTGTTTTGATGTTTGGGATGGGTATTATGCCTGGGGTTCCTGCACTACCATTTTTCTTGCTTGCTTTTATTGCATCTGGATTTGCTTTTGTTTCGTTTAAAAAACAAGGTGATATAGAACATAAAATCGAAGTTGATGAAGAGGAAAAAAAGGCTTTAGTAAAACCTCCAGAAGAGCCTATATCAAAATCACTTTCTATGGATATTGTCCGCTTGGAGTTGGGGTATGGATTATTGCCTCTTGTTCAGGGAGAAGGTGAAAATAAATTAACAACGCAAATTAAAGGTTTAAGAAAGCAACTGGCAGAAGATATGGGTTACATCCTTCCTGCTGTGAGAATTCAAGACAATCTCCAATTACAAGCCAATCAGTACATGCTACGTATCAAAGAGATTGAAGCAGGGCGAGGAGAGGTTCGACCAAACATGTTGTTATGTATGGATTCTACAGGGGAACCCATTAGCTTACCTGGGGAGAATACAACAGAGCCGACTTTTGGCTTGCCTGCAATGTGGATTGATAAGCGTTATAAAGAAGAAGCTAATTTCAAGGGGTATACGGTTGTGGATGCCCCAACAGTGATTACAACGCATTTAACAGAGCTGATTAAAGAACATATAGCGGATCTTTTATCCTATACAGAAACACAAAGATTGCTTGATGAGCTTGCTCCAGATTATCAAAAACTTGTCGCTGATGTTATTCCAAACCAATTGACGATGACAGGATTGCAACGTGTCTTACAGTCATTGGTGGCAGAACGCGTGTCTATTCGTGATTTACCAACAATTTTGGAGGGTGTATCAGAAGCCTCAACCTATACAAAGAGTATTTCTATTATGACAGAGCATGTGCGAGCAAGGCTTGCACGTCAAATTTGTGATCAAAATGCAAACGGACAGGGGATGCTTCCTTTGGTAACCCTTTCCCCAAGTTGGGAACAAGCTTTTGTTGAGTCTTTGGTTGGAGATGGAGAGGAGCGTCAACTTGCAATGCCTCCAAGCCAGCTTCAAGATTTTATCAGTTCGGTGAGGTCTGGATATGAAAAACTGTCAAGAACAGGAGAAAATCCAGTGCTTTTGACATCTCCAGGAATTCGTCCTTATGTAAGGTCTGTGATTGAACGTTTCCGTCCTCACACGATGGTGATGTCTCAAAACGAAATCCATGCCAAAGTTAAAATTAAAACATTGGGGCAAATTTAAGAAATCGCTTTGGGAGCACATATTCCATTGTCTTGCTCTCTTTCTTTAGATCGTGGTACAATGCTGTGATAAGGAGTTTGTTATGGAACAAAAATATATAAATGAACGTATTCAAGAGGCTCTTTCACAGGCAGATGGTAGTGAAGCTCAGGCGTGTCAAATCTTAATGGAATGGGCTATTGAAGATCCAATATTTTTACTTTCTTTGACACAGCCTCACTTAAAAAGCATTGTTTCTTATGCTATTGAGCGCGCGCTCTCTAAAGATAAACCTGTGATTGAAAAAGCCTTTGTTAAACCAAAAGAAAAACCTGTATCTATGGATCTTCCTCCTGAAAGTTTTGGGATGGATCTTTTAAAAGCATTGTCTGGACGAGATAGTGTTCGATTTGGTTTAGAAGGAGCTAACGGACGTCCCTTAGTGACACGAAGGAAACAAGCTTCTCAACAGCATATTGATATTCTCAAAAGTCTTTCATCTTATCCGCCTAAAGATCATAAGGCAGGTAATCATAAAGATTCTTAAAGATAACATCGATCCTATGTTCATTCCTTTTCTAGAAAAAAATCAGTGTGACCCAAAGAGTTTAACCTCTATCTCTTCGGATTGGGGCGGGCGGGCATATTTCCGTATTCAACGGAGTCATTCTTCTAAACCAGAATCTCGGATTCTCATGGTATGTAGAGATTCTTCTTCTCAATCTAAAATTCCTGACTTTTTAAAGATAGATCAGTGGTTGCGTGAAATTGGTATGAGTGCCCCTGAAATCTATGATATCCATCCAGAAGAGGGACTTATTCTCTTGGAAGATTTTGGAACAGAGACATGTTATAAAACTGATTTAATTCAGAAGAGTCTTCAATATATTCAAAAACAGGTGCCTCCCAAGAGCCTTCCTAACTTCTTAGACAGCACAATCTACAAAGCCCATCGTCGTACGGTTGATTGGTTGATGCCTATTTTCTTACAGAAAAAGAATGAAGATACTATTTGGGAGGAGTACTTATCCCTATGGGAAAAGATTGAACAAGCATTACCTGTTCCTCAAACATCTTTTATTCATATGGATTGTCACCCTCAAAATTTTATGTTTCTTGCTGATCGAAATGATCTTCAACAATGCGGTATTCTTGACTTCCAAGATGCTTGTATTGGTCCTATATCATATGATTATACAAATTTATTACGAGATATTCGTAGAGATGTTTCTAAAGAAATAGAAGAAA
>JAJFGT010000232.1 GCA_021776015.1 Alphaproteobacteria bacterium | reverse complement strand
TGACCAAGAACATCACCCTTATGAATAGGTGCCTCTATATTTTTAATAGGCTTAAATGCAGAGGAGAATTCCTGATCTGAAAGTTTTTCAATTGTCACGATCAAATCATCTTTGACAATTCCTTCCACAAAATCCATTTTTCCATACAAAATAGGTACAGTATATTTATCTCTTTGGGTATCAACGAGCTTTTTATTTTTAAACCCTTTAACGCCCCACATCACGAGCTTTTCTGCTTCTTCAGCACGAGCTTTTTTACTATCTGTTCCATTGATAACAACAATAACACGTCGTCCATCTTTAGGATTTACAGCAGAGACCATTAAACCATATCCAGCAAGCTCAGTATGCCCTGTTTTAATGCCGTCGACACCTATATCAAGGCTCAGCAATGGGTTTCTATTTCTTTGCGTAATATTATTATAGCTAAACTCTTTTTCAGCATAATAGGGATAGAATTCAGGAAAATCTTTAATAATATGATAGGAGAGACGCGCAAGGTCTCTCGCTGTTGAATAATGCTCGGGATCTGGCCAGCCACTGGCATTCATAAAATGGCTGTTCTCCATTCCAATCTTTTGGGCTATTTTATTCAGATACTCCGTAAATTTCTCTTCAGATCCGGCAATTCCCTCAGCTAAAACAATTGTAGAGTCATTTCCTGATTGAATAATGGCTCCTCTAAGGAGGTCTTTAACGAGAACCTTTGTGTCAACCCTGACAAACATTTTGGAACCACCCATTTTCCACGCCTTTTCACTGACATGAAACTTATCATCAAGACTAACATTTCCAGCTTTTATTTCTGTCATAACAGCATACGCTGTCAGAGCTTTACTCATGGAAGATGTCGGCATAGGGACATCAGCATTTTTTTCAAATAAAACCTGCTCTGTTTCAAAATCCAGAATAATAGCTTGTTTCGCTGTTGTTTCTATCGTACCAGCAATCCCTTCAGAGGATACAAAGGTAAAAACAAGGAACACAGAAAAAATATAAGCAAAAATAGAAACTCTCATTTTAGAGTTATTCCTTTACGATAATGGCGTTACTTCGACTTCTTGACTCAACAGCAGCAAGTAAAGCATGTGCCTCTGTTTCATTATAAACAGGCCCCAAACGAACTTTATACAAGGTTCCGTCGGACGATAAGGATCCTACAATATTTGTTTCTGATATCCCAGATAAAATCTGGCTAAAACGCTGTGCATTTGTTTCTTCACTAAAAGCGCCAGCTTGAACATAGTATTCTAATTTTCCTGCAGCTGGGGCTATTTTACGAGGGAGAGTAGAAGGTGGCAATTGGTGTGGTTGAGACAGTGAGACAGGTTTAGATAATGGTGTACGATGACGATTGAGAGCGATCTCAACCCCTCTCGTATTTTGCCCTTGTTTTGCCGCTTGAGCCACCATTTGACTTTCCTTTGGAAGGACTTCTATTTTTATCTTTGTAATCCCCTGCTTTTTAAATCCTAAAATTGTTGCCGCTCGTTCTGAAAGATCAAGAACTCGTTGATGTGCAAACGGCCCTCGATCATTAACACGAACAATAACAGAGCGTCCATTTTTAAGGTTAGTCACTCGAATAATAGAAGGAAGCTGAAGAGTTCTATGAGCTGCTGTTAAATCTCCTTTGTTGAAAATTTCTCCATTCGCTGTTTTCTTTCCATGAAAGCCTGGTCCATACCATGACGCCATCCCCACTTCCGTGTGGTGATAGGTTTCTTTTGGATAATAATATTTCCCTTTAATCTTGTAGGCTTTTCCTATTTTAAAATGCCCCTTATTAGATTCAGCATTTGAGTTTAAAAAAGGCGCTTGCTTTACAATATGGGAGGCTAATTCTGTTTCAGCACATCCTGTAAAGAAAATAGCAACAAAAATTGCAAGTCCTGCAAGCATCCCTTGATGAAATATGGTTTTTATATTTTTATTCATAAATATTAAAAATAGCATTCCATTCGGAGTGCCCCTCATTTTTTTACAATTAAATCTGCTAATAAGCCCACTGATGTAGCAAAATATGTTGAACGGTTCCAGTCCATAATTGTCTGATAGTTATTATATACAAGATAAAATGATCCGCTCCCACTATCCGGCTGAATTAAAGATGCGTCCATATTGACATCAGGAAGAGAATTTCCTGAAAGAGTCTTTACACCTAATCCTCGCCAAAAAGACAGAGGTTTCCTAATTTTTAAACCAAAAAGAGAGGATGGCACTTTCTGTGTCAAATGAACTTCCCTTCCCCACTTTTCATCTTCTTTCCATCCATTTTTCTTTAAATAGTTAGAGGTCGATGCAAAAACATCTGAATGATTTGTCCAAATATCCCGCTTTCCATCTCCATTATAGTCCACGGCATAATTTAAAAAACTAGATGGCATAAATTGGTTTTGTCCCATGGCCCCCGCCCAAGATCCTTTCATATTTTCTAAGGAAATATGTCCAGATTCACTTATTTTAAGAGCATTGATAAGTTCTTTTTCAAAGAAAGTGCGCCGTCGCCCGTCCCAAGCCAATGTTGCAAGAGAAGAGATAACTTTGAACCCTCCCATATTTTGTCCAAAGTTTGTTTCAATGCCCCATAAAGCTACAACATATTGAGGCGAAACACCATATTTTCTTTCAATTTCCATCAAAAGAGAAAAATGTTTTTTATAAAGCCTTCGTCCCTCATCTATGCGTCTTTGGTTAATCACCTTTTTTTTATAGGTGGCGAAAGTGATCTTATGCTCTGGCTGTTTTCCATCCAGTTCGACAA
>JAJFGT010000231.1 GCA_021776015.1 Alphaproteobacteria bacterium | reverse complement strand
GCTCTTCCCGAAACAAAAATAGAAGTTTATGGCCCTCCCACGACATCGGGAACGCGAGATGCTTTTGTGGAGCTGGTTATGGAGAAAGCGTGTAAAGATCTTCCTGCATTCAAAACGGCCTACCCTGAGAAAAAGCCTCGTAAGAAGGCGTGTCATCTTCTGCGTGAGGATGGTCATTACATTGAAGCTGGAGAAAATGATAATTTGATCGTACAGAAAATGCTTAGTAATGCACAAGCCCTTGGTATTTTCGGTTTTAGCTTTTTGGATCAAAATACAGATACTGTTCAAGGGAGTACGATCAAAGGTGTAGAACCAACTTTTGAGAATATATCAGATGGTTCCTATGGGGTGTCACGCTCACTGTATGTTTATGTGAAGGATGCTCACGTTGGAATAAACAATGGACTTAAGGCTTTTCTAACCGAGTTGGTTAGCGATGAAGCTGCGGGAGAGTATGGATATTTAGCAGAAAAAGGCCTGATCCCTATGTCTGAAGAAGAATTGAAGACGATGCAAAGCCGTGTAAAGGCTTTGCCAGACTCATAAGACTATTTTGACTATAAATTTGAAAGGAAATGAAAATGATTTTAAAAAATACTCTCTTACTCTCCTGTGCAACGATTGCCCTGAGTGTAGCATCCCCAGCTTTAGCCAAAGACATGTCAATGCAGGAGATGCAAAAGCAACTTGAATTGCTCTCATCTCAGGTGCAAACGCTTTCAAAAACTGTGGCTGAACAAAATAATATTATTCATGGGCAACAGGCCGCACTGGAAAAACAGGGGCAGACAGTTAATGATCAATCCGTTGCGATTGATACATTGGCTAATATTGCTCCAGCGGCAGGTGAAGGGCTAGGCGATGTTAAAATTACTATGAAGCCATCACCAAAGATAGAATCGCTTGATGGAACATATTCTTTTCAACCATTCGGTCGGATGCATATGGACGTAACGTCGTTTGATGATGATCAAGCAGATCACGCAAATAATGGAAATTTTCGCCGCGCTCGTCTTGGCTTCAAGGGAAAATTAGGGGAGGATTTCGAATATAAATCTGAATTTGATTTTGCTGAAGAAGGCGTAAATTTTAAAGAAGTAACATTAGCATATACAGGGCTTGAGTCAGCAGACATTAAAATAGGTCATCAAAAACCTGCTGTTGGAATGGAGCAAAATACGAGCTCGAACTACCTGATGTTTATGGAACGTTCTGCCCCTACAAATGCTTTTACACGAGATGAAGAAATCGGCTTAAATGTTCTGGGTGGAGGATCTAACTGGTCATTGGGTGCGGGTGTCTTTAATGAAGATGCTGGAAACGATGATACGGGTGAAGATGAAGACATTACGTTTGATACACGTGGATCTATAAACCTTCTTGGGCTACTCAATGAAGAGACAGAGAATGTACTTCACCTTGGTGCAGGATACAGCCATCGTGAACCAACGGGTAATGTTCGTTTTAGAGCCAAGCCAGCGGGAGACGGTAATAATATTATTGATACGGGTAATATAGCATCCGTTGATTCCGTCGGCGTCTATACTGCAGAGTTGGCGGCTGTTGTTGGGCCTGTTAGTTTACAAAGTGAGTATTTTAAAGCAGATCTAAGCCGTAGCGGTGGAACACAAGATGCTGATTTTGATGGGTATTATGGTCAGATTGGTTGGTTTGTTACGGGAGAAACTCGTCCTTATAAGGGAAAGACTGGGAACTTTAGTCGTGTAAAACCTATAAGCCCATTTAGTCTGAAAGAAGGCGGATGGGGTGCATGGGAAGTCCTTGCTCGCTATGAAAATGCGGATCTTAACGATGCCAGTGCTGGTATTACAGGGGGCGAGGCGAAAAATACGGCTGTTGGTGTGAATTGGCATTTAACTGACTATATACGTTTGATGGCAAATGTTACCAGTATTGATACAGATAGTAATGCCGTTGTCGCGAATGATGATCCAACTGTATATAATTTCCGTGCACAGTGGGACTTCTAGACTATCACTATAATTTACAGGGAAGAGCCTCATTATTGGGGCTCTTCCTCAAAATCAAGAAAATATTAATAAAGAAAAGTAAAATTTATGGCCAAATTTGAAAAATTGATAAAAGCCAGTTTATTAGCCTGTACGATGCTTTCCGTTTTGGTTACAGCGCTTATTGTTCTTTCTGTTTTTTCGGAAACATTACTTTTCTTTTCTCATGTGCCTTTAACAGAATTTTTCTTTGGAACAGAGTGGAGCCCGCAAACAGCCATTCGTGAGGATCAAGCAGGAAGCTCTGGTACTTTTGGTGCTGTTCCTGTTTTCATGGGAACGTTTTTGGTTACGTTGATTGCTATGGCTGTGGCTGCACCCCTTGGGCTATATGCTGCTATATATCTCTCTATCTATGCTAGTCCCAGCTTTCGATCATGGACCAAGCCTGTCTTAGAAATTTTAGCTGGAGTTCCTACCGTTGTGTATGGCTATTTTGCTGTGATTACTTTTGCGCCATTATTACGATCTGCTGGAGAAACGATAGGATTATCAATCGCATCAGAAAGTGCCTTGACGGCAGGGGTTGTGATGGGAATTATGATTACACCTTACGTTATGTCATTGTCTGAAGATGTAATAAGCTCTGTTCCTAGCTCCCTGAGCTCTGGGTCTTTAGCTATTGGTGCGACACATTCTGAGACTGTTAAAAGAGTTATTATTCCTGCGGCCTTACCGGGTATTGTGAGTGCTCTTCTTTTAGGTGTTTCGCGTGGGGTTGGTGAAACTATGGTTGTCGTGATGGCGGCTGGAATGGCCGCAAACCTTACGCTTAACCCTCTAGAATCCGTGACAACGGCGACCGTACAAATGGTAACTTTGCTTGTCGGTGATCATGAATTTGATAGTGATAAAACACTGGCCGCTTTTGCGCTGGGTTTTTCACTTTTTACCATGACATTGATTTTAAATATTATTGCCCTCATCATCGTCAAAAAATACA
>JAJFGT010000024.1 GCA_021776015.1 Alphaproteobacteria bacterium | reverse complement strand
ATAACTTTATTTTTATTCGCCTGCACGGCTCTTTTCTTTTCTGTGGTGCAAGGCATTTGGTGGCTCTATGCGCTTCTCCTTCTTCCAACATCTGGACTTCTTGTTCGTCTTTTTATTATTCAACATGATTGCGGGCATGCCTCTTTCTTTAAAAAAGCCGCCCATAATGATATCGTTGGACGCTTTATTAGTCTTTTAACATGGACACCTTTCTATTTTTGGAAGCGCATGCATAATATTCATCATGCTGGTTCAGGAAACTTAGATCGTCGTTCCTGTGGAGCCATTGCCACGTTAACTATCAAAGAATATGAAGAGCTCCCGAAAACACAACAGCTTAAATATCGTCTCTATAGAAATCCTTTTATCCTTCTTATTCTTGCGACACCTTTTTTTATGCTCATAGGACAACGCTTTTCTATGACAGAGCCTATGTTTCAACCCGTAGGATCTAATAAGACTAACCCGCCAGGAGAAAACATAAAGAAGAGTGTTTTATGGTCTAACCTCTCCTTACTCCTTCTTTATGGTGTCTTGGGTGCCCTCTTAGGATACACAACACTTTTAATTGTCTATCTTCCTATTTTAATTATCACAGCATGGGCTGGAGGCTGGCTATTTTATGTTCAGCACCAGTTTGAAGAAACTCACTGGGGACGTCATCAAGAATGGAGCCACAGTGAAGCGGCTCTCATGGGAAGCTCTTACTATGATCTCCCTAAATGGCTTCAATGGTTTACTGGCAATATTGGTATTCACCATGTCCATCATCTTAATGCTTCAATCCCTAACTATAGGTTACAAGAATGCTTGGATTCTCTTCCTGAACTGAAGACAATCAATCACATGTCTTTTACAGATAGTTTAAAATGCCTAAAATGGGCTCTATGGGATGAGAACTCTCGTAAAATGGTTCCCTTCTCTGCTTTATAGTTCTATTTGTAGAGCACAGAATGCTAACGACTTAACGGTACAAAGAGAGTTTTCCTGTTAGTTCTTTTAGGTCTTCAGTTTTTCCAAATAAAGAAATTGCTAGATATTCAACATCTTCGTCTTTTTTCAAGCGCAAAGATGCCATCTGTTCTTTACTTGAACCGAGCTGCATATCTTTTGTAAAATCTGTAAACAGGAAATCCTTTTCTACAGCCTGCTGACGAATTTTACGAATCTGATTAGAGTTTTTAGCTTTAAGAACAATAACAGGATAATGAGATATAGATGGATGGATACTCCCCTCACTATCTTGATAATCGATCAAACATTTATTTTCATCTTTTGCGACACCGCCAGATAATCCCACCATCGAATGCCCCACAGCATTGATCAGTTTTGCAGAACTCTCCTCCTTCCCATTTACAACGACAACAAAACGATATTGTCCATCATCCATATCTACAGATTCCGGCATGTTATGAAGAGGCGCTTCTGGAGCTTTTACTGAACTTGGTGGAGACAGTGTAGATGCCTCTGTTTTGGAAAAGACAGGTCGTAATGTCGGAAAGCAAATAACGTCGCGGATATTATGGGAGTTCGTTAACAACATTGTTAAACGGTCAATACCAAATCCCCACCCTGCTGTAGGGGGAAGTCCAAATTCAAGAGCCGTGATATAATCTTCATCAAGCATTTGAGCTTCATCGTCTCCTTGTTCCGCCATTTTAACTTGTTCTTCAAAACGTGCACGCTGAATAGCTGGGTCATTTAACTCTGTAAAGGCATTGGCCACTTCCCAACCATTCACAAAGCTTTCAAAGCGTTCTACCAAACGAGGATTATCCCGATGATTTTTGGCTAATGGTGAAATTTCAAAAGGGTGGTCTGTTACATGTGTAGGCTGAATAAGCTTATGCTCAACTTTTTCATCAAAGCACGCCTCTACGACTTGTCCCCAATTCGCCGTTTCTTCAACATGGATACCTAACCTTAAGGCGGCCCCTCGTGCTTCTTCGGCTGTTTTAATTTCTATAAAATCAAGGCCTGTTTCATCTTTCACAAGATCACACATTGAGCAACGCCTCCATGGCTTTGAAAAGTCAAGCTCTTGCCCCTGAACCTCAATCACACGAGACCCATGGAGATGCTCAATCGTTTGCCCCACAAGATCCTCAATCATGTCCATGATATCTTTATAATCTTTATAGGCATGATAACCCTCAATCATTGTAAATTCAGGATTGTGTTTGATAGAAATCCCTTCATTTCTAAAACAACGATTAATCTCAAAAACATCATCGGCTAACCCTCCAACAACCAACCGTTTGAGATATAATTCAGGGGCAACCCTCAAATAGAAATTACTATCCAACGCATTATGGTGTGTTGTGAATGGCTTTGCCGATGCGCCCCCCATAATAGGATGAAGCATAGGTGTTTCAACTTCTAATGCGCCCATATCTTCCATATAGCGACGAATAAAAGATACAATTTTAGAGCGGGCTCTTAACGTATCACGGCTTTTTTCATTCATAATTAAATCAACATAGCGTTGGCGATATCTTTGTTCTATGTCTGTTAATCCGTGGTGTTTCTCTGGTAAGGTTTGAAGAGACTTTGTTAGAATATGAATATCAGTTGCCCTTACAGACAACTCTCCACGCGGTGTACGGCGCATTGTTCCTTCTACGCCAATGACATCGCCTAAATCCATGAACTTAAGCTTTGCAAGGATATCTTCACTCATAGATTGCTTGTGAGAAAAAATCTGGATTCGTCCAGAAGTGTCCATCAAATCGATAAACATTCCATTATTACGGATTGCCATCGCACGTCCTGCAACAGAGACACGATCTTCCGTTTCTGTTCCATCGGCAAGATCTTTATATTTTTCCTGCAAATCTTTGGCCATATGTGTTCGGTCATACACATGGGGATATGGATTAAGTCCATGTACCTTCAATGCCTCAAGCTTTACTTGTTTTGCACTCCGAAGATCTTTTACGACTGTGTCAGAATTCTGTGGTTGATCTTGTTCTTGTGTATGTGTCATTTTATTTTCTATGATATGATGTGTGTCAATATTGAACCTGTTAAGCCTCCATTTGTGACCGAAAGCCCATGAAAAATCAAGATAATCCTTACAAACTCATAAAAACAACTCATGAACAAGGGAATGCCCTTTTCCTCATTCTGATCGCGATTGCTCTTATGGCAGGTCTTGCCTTTGCGCTTTCCAAAGGAGATAGAGGAGGAAAAACGCTTCTAACCGACGGCAACGCTAAAATAGAGGCGAGCCATATTCTTAAATATGCCCAATCCATTGCAACGTCTCTTCAAAATATTCAATTTTCGAATGGATGCTCTGAAAACGATCTAAGCTTTGAAGCCCCTCAGCTAACAGGGTACGTCAATGCGGGAGCGCCTGCAGACAAATCCTGCCATATTTTTAATGTCAATGGAGGCGGACAGCAATATCTTCTCCCTCCATATAAAGCCCTCAATACACCTGAAGATTGGATTTTTTCAGGAGCTCACGAAATTGATGGTGTAGGAACGGCTGCTGTAGGCGATCTTGTCCTTTACCTACAAGAAATAAAAGATTCTACATGTGAAGAGATCAATCGACTCCTGAAAATAACAACGCCTGAGACACTCCCCACAGATGCAACAGCACTAACTCTGACCAAATATATTGGAGCATTTGCCAACGGTGCCGCTCCCAATAATGATGATGCACGTACAGCAGGACAACAGAGCGCCTGTGTTACACTTACAACCCCCAGTCACAATGTATTCTACCATACATTGATTATACGATAGGCTCATTTTATGACACTTCTTGCATATGCTCTTTTCTTTCTTGCTCTCTATATTCTTATATTATTTGCTCTAAGTTTTCGTGCTTATACCAAACAAAGCCATGAAGGTTATGTAATTGGAAGCAGAAATTTAGGTGTCTTTTCTACGACATGCTCCATGCTTGCAGGGCAATTTAATGGAGGAGGCGTTTTTATTCTTTTAACCTTAGGATTACTTGTTGGATATGGTTTGTTATGGTTTCCACTAGGTACTCTTTTAGGGTATATTTTTCTTAGTTTCTTTGCAAAAACTATTCATACAGAAGGCATTCTGTACCAGGATGTGAATGTCCCTGATATTTTACACAGACGAATAGGCTCTCTTACACAACATTTTGGAAGCTTTATTATTATTGGAAAAGCTGTCCTTTTTGGAACAGCACAGCTTTTAATCGCGGGAACAGTTCTTGGTGCTCTTGTCGGGATCCCAAGTACATATGGAATTTTTATTACGGCAACAATCATTTCTATCTATGTCTATCTTGGAGGATATATTACAATCATTCAAACTGATGTAATGCAATGGCTTATTCTTTTTCTAATTGCATTCATGGCGGCCATTTTTCTTCCTTTTCCATCACTCTCTGAAGTTACTCGTGAATTTATAGAATTAGATGACAGTAAAAAATGGGGCTTTCTTCTTTTTACATTTGTCCTAATCGTCAGTAATGCTGATGCATGGCAACGTGTTATGTCTGCAGGATCAGCAGAAGTTGCCCGTAAATCTCTAATTTTATCTGGTGTCTTTTTCTTTATTTTTATAATAGCCACCATTATTATTGTTAAAACCTGGGGGGTTGAACTAGGGCATAGCTTTACATTTTTCTCCCTTTTCCAAGAACAGGCACTCTCCCCCATTATTTTGGCGTCTCTTGGAATTTTCACCCTTACCGCCGTTATGTCCACCATTGATACGCAAGTTCAAATCTTTACCTCAGCGTGGTCAAAGAATGTTCGCAAAATTGATATTTCTACAGAGAGAGAACAATTTGTAAAAACATCTCGATATGCAGCCTTAGGACTCTTGGGCACAATGGCATTGGCGGCCTCTATAGCGGATGAGACAATGGAATTTGTTTTAAAAGCTTTCTCCTTTGCTTATATCCTTGCTCCTGTTTTAATAGCAGCTATGCTTTGGGGAAAGACAGAACGTAAATATAAAGACTATACATGTATATTTGCGCTTTTTGTTGGCTTATCTGTTTATACCTATATGTTTTTCAATGGATATTTTGCAGAGGTTCTTAACACAGTTATCCCTACGGCTGTTACTGCCACAATATGCCTATTAGGGTATTTAGGAGAGATGTTCTTTCTTAAAGTTACACGAAACAACACTTCACTTTAAAAGGCTTTACGATGAAAACAGATTTAGAAACGATTTGGGCACAAACCCAAGATGTTTGGCACAATGGATTTATGGGGATTGATATTGGAAAAATCATCATTGCCCTTTTAATCTTCTTTGGATTTTTGGTCATTCGCGGTGTCTTTAGTCGCTATGTTATTGACCGTCTTCATAAATGGACAGAGAGAACGACAACAGAGATTGATGACAAACTTATTAATGCTCTAAAACCTCCTTTGAAATTTATTCCTATTATCTTTGGGGCTTATTTTGCTTTGAAATATGCTGGCGTAGATGAAACTCTTGGGAGTAGCTTTGCCAGTATCGTTCAATCCATGATTGCCTTCACCATTTTCTGGATGCTGTTCCGCGCCATTACTCCTCTTAGCTATAGCGTAAATTCATTAAGTGAGATTTTAACACCTGCTATGACACAATGGATATTCAAAGTTATAAAGTTTTTAACAGTGTTTATCGGTGCCGCTATTATTCTTGAAATATGGGGCATTCAAGTTGGCCCTATGCTTGCGGGTCTCGGGTTATTTGGAGCCGCGGTTGCCCTTGGTGCCCAAGATTTATTTAAAAACCTCATTGGTGGGCTGACCATTATTGCTGAACATCGGTTTTTGGATGGAGATTGGATTAAAGTTGACGGTATTGTCGAAGGTGTTGTTGAAGATATAGGACTCCGCTCGACAAGAATTAGACGCTTTGACAAAGCGCCCGTCCATGTCCCAAACTCTCAATTATCAGATGCCGCAGTCACGAACTTCAGTCGTATGACAAATCGGCGTATTTATTGGAAGTTAGGCCTCTCCTACTCCAGTAATATTGATCAGCTTCAAATGATCCGTGATGGAATCACCCACTATGTTATGAACAATGATAAATTTGAAACCTCTAACAAAGTTTCAACACTCATCCATATTGACAGTTTCAACGATAGCTCTATTGACCTTATGATCTATTGCTTTACGAAAACAACAAATTGGAAAGAATGGCTTGAGATTAAAGAAGAGTTTGCTTTCTTTATCAAAGGACTCGTTGAAGAAAAAGCAGGAACTGGCTTTGCCTTTCCAAGCCAATCTCTCTACATCGAGACACTTCCTGCCGATCGCCCTGAAATTTTTGTGCCCCCAGAAAATAAAAAAGTGGCGTAAAGATCCCTGTGAAAGAGTATATTAAAGAAAATTTATTGACCTATAATCGTGAAGCTCCGTTACTCGCTTCGCTTTATAATTCAAAAATAATCTTAGATATACTCCCTGATTTCACAAAAACGATACTTAATCTTGAGAATAAAAACGATCTTTGGGCGATAGATATTGGATGTGGGTCAGGACGAGATTCCTTGTGGATGGCTGAGCAAGGATTGAATGTCCTCGGTGTCGATGGATCGCTGGGCATGCTGACACAGGCTCAAAAACACAATAATCATTCTCGCATTTGCTACCTTGAAGATACAGCGCCAGATTTCCTTAAGACAAAAGCCAGAAAACAACGATTTGATATTATATTAGTCGGAGCATTTCTTCATAATTTAGGGCCTAAGGAACGACAGAACACCTATAAATCTCTTCAGTCTTTGGCTCAAAAAGATACATATGCTCACATAACAATCCGAAGAGGTGCCGCTCCAAAAGGACGTAAAACATTTGACGTTCCCCTTGAAGAGATTCAAAAATTTTGTATAGAACATAATATATTCTTTAAACATTTAGGACGAACAGAAGACAAGACAGTTGGACGTGAAGATGTAAAATGGGACTATATTGAACTCCGCTTCTTTGAAAGTTCAGAGCCTGATAAAAACATTAATCTGACTGAATGAATACACCCCCTTTTTTCAAAAAACTTTGTGTAGTTTATGATCATCACAAACTTTGTATTTTAAAATACAACTAAACACGGTTAGTGTGTCTTCCATGAGCCCTGACCTTCAAGAAAAACAGCCACAGATAGAAATTCAACTTCCTGACATCTCTGCCTGTACCCTTGCCCCAAAGAAGGCTCATATTTTAACAACAGACGGTGAATTTAAAACACTCCCTCATGGACAGGCAGGAGTTTTTCTCAATCAAAAACCCGTCATGCTGTGCCATGCGCCTTATACAGCCTCCAAATTACGCGCACAGATCTTTGCTTTCGATATTCTTGATTTGTTTTTGTTC
>JAJFGT010000230.1 GCA_021776015.1 Alphaproteobacteria bacterium | reverse complement strand
TATAAAGGCGTTAATGTTCCCCTCCTCTGGGCTTATCAAATGAGTGAGGGCTATCAATCTGGAATCTGGGCAACTTATAAGCAATGGCAAGAACGCGGCGCACAGGTCAAAAAAGGTGAGAAATCTGCTCAAATCGTTTTTTGGAAAATGCTCCAACAAGAGCCTAGCCAAGATAATGAAGAACAATCAAAACGAATGTTGGCCAGATGGTCGCGTGTATTTAATGCCGATCAGGTGGAAGGGTTCGAGCTAGACGCAGATTTTAACCCCTCTGAAATCGCCTCTATAGGTGCGGCAGATGCTTTAATTGATGCGAGCGGTGCCGATATACGCCACGGTGAAATTAAGGCTTATTACTCCCCTTCTGGCGATTTTATCAATATGCCCTCGCCCGAGCGTTTTAAAGATACTGCTGACTCTACGGCCACAGAAAATTATTACAGCACCCTCCTCCATGAATTGACTCACTGGACAGGCGCAAAACATCGCCTTGATCGTTTTCCATCTGAGAAATTTAATAAATCTGATTATGCATTTGAGGAATTAGTCGCAGAATTAGGGGCGGCTATGGCTTGTGCATCAACGGGCGTTGAAGCCCTGCCCCGTGAAGATCATGCTCAATATATTGCGTGTTGGCTCAAAGCCTTAAAAGACGATAAGAAATTTATTTTCTCAGCGGCCTCACACGCGCAAAAAGCCGTTGATTTTCTATATAGCTGCTCTGAAATACGGGAGGCGGCATAGCCGCCCCCTCCTCTATCCAAGTCATTTGAATATTTGTGATAGAGATTTTTTACAAAATGCGGAATATTAAGATATGAAATTATGCCTTTTGATAACTTGTGCAGTTTTGAGCGCCTCCCCTGCCCTTGCGAGTGATTTATTCATCCGTGATGGTGATAGCTTTGCCATTGGCGGCCAAGAAGTTCGCTTATGGGGTATTGATGCGCCAGAATACCATCAAACATGTTTTAAGGACGGCTCTAGTGTCCCTTGCGGTAAATATGCCCGTCAAAGGCTTGAGAATCTAACCAAAAACGCAGATTTACAATGTGAGCGCGTAAACATCGACCGATATAAACGCATTGTTGCACGCTGTTATGTTCAAGGAGAGGATCTGGCCGCGCTCATGGTTCGTGCCGGCTTTGCTTTTGATTATCCCAGATACAGCAAAGGAGCATATTCAAACCAGCAAAAAGCCGCGAAAAATGAATTGCGCGGCCTTTGGTCTATGAATTTTGAAATGCCCTGGATATGGAAGAGAAAAAAATAAGCCCCCTCCCCTACTCCGCTTATCCAAATAGTTTTTTGAAAAACGGCTTATTTTTTTCAGCCTCTTCTTCTTCGGCTTTCTTTTTTTCAAGCTCTTGACGTTTTTTGAACGCCTCACGGCGCGCTTCTTCTTTTTTGCGGGTTTCTTCTTTTTGATCTTCGATCTCTTTTTTCAGAGCAAGTACCGTATCTTTTAAATCATCTTGATCGTCATTTGATTTGGAGCCGCGCTGATCTTCTAGCAGTCGTGTGAAGTTCTTAATACTATCGCCCTGATTAGAAAGCTGCTCTTTCATGTAATCTTCAAACTGCTTCGCCGTTTCACGTTCGCGTTTGCGTTCTTCCTGCTCTTTCTTTAAAAGCTCTTCCAAATGCTCGTTCTGTTTTTCTTGGGCTTTCAGACGCTCTTGGAGAACTGCAAATTGATCCCCTGCCCCGTTGGTCACACTATTTTGACGCTCTTGACGTTTTTCAACATCCTTTGACTCGTCAGTTTCATCTGGCGATTTCAGGGTTTTGTAAACGCGTTGCAGCTCTGCGACGTTTATCATCTTCTTTTCTTTAGGCCCAGTTTCAAAGGACAGAGTGCCAGCTTCAATATCATTATATATTGTGGCTCGACTGACCCCCGCCATCTTAGCTGCTTCTGTGATGCTCACTTGTGACATTTGACACTCCTTACAGTATTAAACACTTCTGACACACCTAAAAATAGCAAAGAATGTCTAATGTGTCACCTTGTTTATTAACGTCAAAAACGTCAAAAGTGACGTAACTATACAGATTTTGACGTAACTATACATTCTAATGATGTAAATAAGTGTCAATAATGTATGTGTCACTTACGTTACGTGGCGCTATACATAGCGGTAAGCCTATGGTTACATTTACAGTGGTGACGTATTGACGTTTAAAGGGTGTCAAATGTGTCGGTTGCGAAAGTAACGCGTTTCTGATAACTTCAAAGTATTCCGATTCCCTTCCTTGGGGAATCAAATATCTTCACTTAACCACAACTAACCTCGAAGGAGCGCACCAACAGTCTTTTAAAACATCCCAGATAAGGAAAAACCGCCGTTGGCGCGGCGGTCTTTAAACTTTGAAGGTGATACACCCTCTAAACAATATTCTCTAACTGTATCGCTTTCCCGAATCGGTTGCAAGTCTTAAGTGACTTCTGCAAACCCTTTTCTGCGGCCTTATCCACAGTGATTTACAGACTTCGCGATGAAAAAACATGCAAACACATATTTCCCCAGAAATGACGACGCCTGGAGGAGGGCGCATAGCTTCTCCCAAATTAAGACACTCACTTGAACAATGCGAAGATTTCGAAGGACTAGAAGAAAAAGTCAGCCGTTATGATCTTCTTCTTCTGGTTAAAAGGGCAGGGAAGAAGGCCGGATTTTCGCCGCGCATGATTGCCTTGCTCGATTATTATATGAGTTTCACGCGTGATATTGACTGGGAGGAGGGGAGTCGCCCGATTGTTTACCAATCGCTCGCCAGAACCGCTTTAGATATGGGCGTATCAGAACGCCAAATTCAAATTCTTGAAAAACAGCTCTTTGAAGTTGGCGCTTTAACATGGCACGATAGCGGAAATCACAGACGTTTTGGTCAAAGATGTAGCGAGACCGGCCAAATCATGTTTGCTTACGGCGCAGAATTAACGCCTCTGGCTTACCTGAAGACCGAATTACAAGACAAACTGCATGAAAAGCAGCTCTATGATAAAGCTTGGATGGAAACAAAACGCCAAATTTCATGGTATCGTCGCCAAATTCGCGCGATTTTATTGGAAGCTGAAAGCGGGGCAGGGGAGTCTGGTGAAGAATTCACCCTTGATAAAGCTGATCTGCTCGATTTTTCCAATCGCTATGAGCGGATTGCCATTTCTATTCGCACCTATATGGATTTAATTTGCCTTAGAGAGCTTCTTGGTAAGCATAAGGATCTTTATGAGATATTGAGTGTAAAAACCTCTGAATACGATCAGGGGGTCTTTAATAGCTCTAAAAACAATGAAATAACGAAGAAAGATTCATCCAAGGACGATTCAAATGACGTTCACTACAAATATACAAATAAAAAACAACTTAATAAATTAAGTACTCGTAGGACTTCGCCCAATTTCCTTCAGGAAGGAGTAGGTCGGAATCCACAGAACCAATCAAACATCGGTTCAAAGGGAGAGGGGAGCAAAAAAGAAGAGCATAAAGAGGAATCATCAGACGAACAGTCTACCATTCTTTCAACAGGTCTTCAGCACGTAACCCTTAAGCAACTTCTCAATATCTCAAGTGATCGTTTGAAAGGGGAATTGCCAGTTGAGCCGCGCCCAATGAACGCTAATGATTTTGTTGAAGCGGCCTATCGTTTGAATCGGACTTTGGGGATTTCTCAAAGCTCTTGGGGACATGCGTGCATGACGCTAAGCCGAGTAGGGGCCGCCGTTTGTGTGATATTGACCGATCAGGCGAATTTACGCGAAGAAAATCGCGTGATGAAACCCGGCGCTTATTTCAACGCGATGGTTAACCGCGCAAAATCTGGTGATCTGAAGCTTCACAAATCGGTTATGGGTATGCTTCGCCGTGCCAATGACGTTGAGCTGAATGATAATCTCGATCAAAAATCATCAAAGCAAGGCTAGGAGGCTCATTGTGAAGACATTCAAAAAATATATGTGGTCTTTTAGGTGTAAATTTTCTTGACATTTGGGTACAAATGTGGGTACAATATTAAATATAAGTTAAAGGAATTTGCTATGAATATAATCGCTAAAAAAGATGAAATGTTTAAATTTCGTATTGATATTGCCACAGAAGAGCTGATGGAGCGTGCGCGGCGTCATGTTAACTTGGATAAAAGCAAGTTTGCCCGTCAAAGTATACGTGAAAAAGCTGAATCTATCATTGCACAGCATGAAAAAACTGTTTTTAGCGAAAATGATTGGCATATCTTTTTTGATGCCGTTGAAAATCCGCCAGAGCCTAATGAGCGTATTAAGAAGGCTGCAGCTCTTTACAAAGAAGAGATCGCGTCATCTTAAATGCAATTTGAACTCTTAAATCCTAAAAAGCACGATCGTAAGAGCTTCGACTGTGGTGTTGAAGCTCTTAACTTATATTTGCAACGCGCCGCAAACCAAGACAGTAAAAGAAGTATTACTAGAGTGCATGTCATGGTAGATGGGAAGCGTATTATAGGCTTTTTCACGCTTGCTGGTCATTCTGTCCTACGAGATAATTTGCCTGAAGATGTGAAAATTTCGAGCTATAAAGACCTTCCGTTTTTGTTATTGGGTCGTTTGGCCGTTGATGTTGATTTTCAGGGACGGGGTTATGGTGATCTGCTCATCTATCATGCTTTTAAAATAACAGCCTCAATCGCAGAAAATGCCGGCATCCTTGGTATTATTGTTGAGGCGAAAGATGATAAAGCCGTTTCATTTTACAATGGAATTGGTTTTTTGCCCCTTGAAGCTACTCCAAAGCGTATGGTTCTTCCGATACAAACAATAAATTCTCTTTTAGAGGATGCTAGTTGAATTACATACAGGTTCATTTGCTCATTCCCGCCATCATTGCTTGTATAAGGTTCTTTTCCTTGTGATTGGTGTCAACAATAGCACGCATTAGTCAAATTTGGCCTAAGAAGAGGTTGAAAATTAAAGCTGGCAATGCCAATCAAATAATACTATAATATTACTAGTAAATCATAAAACGGATTATATAATATAATGGTATCACTTATAACGCCTTCTAAAGCGCAGAACAAACTGGCTGAAAACGTCCGTCAAAGACGATTGAACATGGATTTGACGCAAGAAGGTCTATCGAAGCGTTCAGGCGTTCCGCTTCCCACTTTACGCAAATTTGAGCAAAAAGGGGCCGTTTCTCTCGAATCTTATTTAAAAATTTTAATGGTGGTGGGCGGCCTTGAGAAAATGCTCGATGCCTTAACCATAGAGCAGCAGAGCTTTTCTTCGATTGATGATGTTCTTGAAGATGATACTAAACCATTAAGACAAAGAGGAAGCCGAACATGAAGGACATCGAGGACGTTAAAGAAATCAAAGTTGGGCTTAATTTTGGAGAAAAAACGATTGCTGTTGGCCGTTTAGCCCTGCGGGATCGTAAAATCTATTTTGAGTATGATGCCTCGTTTATTGATGCTGGCCCTGCCATATCGCCGCTACGCTTGCCGCTTCAATCAGGCGTAACCAGCTTTGATTATCATCTATTTGAGGGCTTGCCTGGGGTTTTTAATGACAGCCTTCCTGATGGCTGGGGCAGATTACTTTTTGATAGATTGGCGCGTTCTAAAGGTATTTTACCTTCCGATATTACGCCGCTTGATAGATTGGCGCATGTTGGGATGAGTGCTTTAGGCGCGCTTGTCTATGAGCCAGATCATAGTGAGGATAACAATAATGAGCAGATCAATCTTGATGTTTTGGCGCGCCAATCTAGGGATGTATTGGAAGGGGAGGCCGAAGAGGTGCTTGCCGAATTGATAGCTCTTAACGGATCATCTGGTGGCGCGCGCCCCAAAGCCTTGATTGGGGTTAATGAAGATTTTTCTCAAATTGTGCATGGCGCATCAAATATTCCTGATGGTTATCAGCCGTGGATGGTAAAGTTTCCTAATTCCGAGGACGGGCTTGATGCTGGCGCGATCGAATATGTTTATGCGCTCATGGCAATAGAGGCCGGTATTTCTATGCCGCAGGTTCATTTGTTTGATGCGAAAGCTGGCGCAGGATTTTTTGCAATAAAACGCTTTGATAGAGCGGGATCAAAGCGATTGCATATGCACACCGCGTGCGGGCTGCTGCATTCAGATTATAGAACACCATCTTTGGATTACGAGGATCTAATCGCTTTAACCAGTTCTTTAACCCGCGATGTGCGTGAAGTTGAGAAAATGTACCGACAAGCCGTTTTTAATGTTCTCGCGCATAACCGCGACGATCATTCTAAAAACTTCAGCTTTTTGATGGATGAAAAGGGTGAATGGGCATTATCACCTGCTTATGATTTGACGTTTTCTTCTGGGCCGCGCGGCGAGCAAAGCACAATGGTCATGGGGGAGGGGCGTAATCCGGGTCAGGATCATTTACGCAAACTTGGCCAAGAGGCAGGTTTAAGTAATGAGCGTATTGACGAGATTATAAATCAAACACGCGGCGCTCTATCAAAATGGGAAGAGCTAGCCGCACAATATGGCGTGAGCGCATCGAGCATTGCGTTGATAAAATCCAAAATTGAAATTAACTCTTAGGTTAATATTTTCTGATTATTTTTAACTTATAGGTTAATTTTAAGATGTTTACGAACTATACCGAACACTGATCAAAAGCTGGACTTGTTTGTAGTATTTTGAGCTTGTGTCCACATATCCTCCGGTACGGTTATCATATATTTTGTATCAAGTTTTCCGCCTTTTATCAGCATTCTTTTTCCTGACCCTAACCCAAGATCGTCGAGAGTAGAGGGGTCAGGCAGCTTTTTAAACCATGCGTAGCTATGCCGTTCGGCAAACCAATAAAATAAACGCCGAACTTTGATGTTTTGGGTTCTTTTTAAGAGGCGTTCTAAGCGGCGCGGTGATAAAGTTGTTAATCCTTGTAATAGTTGGTCAGCGTGTTCAAACGATACGCTCTTTGGAACATCCATCAATATTTCTAGATAAGCGCGCTCTGGTGACGATCTTGTGAACGGCCAGACGTTCTGGTTTTCTGTGCGCGTTTGCTGAAATCCTGACAAAGGATCGCGACTATATAATTTTTTATAGCCTGTATCATATTCATCATTCACAAGACCCGATGCACCCAAATCATCTTGTGCATCAAACTGCGACCTCAAAGCGTGCCGTTTGAATTCAACATCAGGTAAGACATCATTGACCCATTTAGGAAGAGTGTCCTTGCCGTATAAATGGATGACTTTTTTTGAGGACAGCGCGACATAGTGACCTAGACCTTTTAATTCCAAGGCTGTTAATCCCCCAACCGTCAAATCTGTTTTGATGATGTTTTGCAAGCAGCAGACCACACCCTCCCATGTAAGTGTCGTGCCAAAACGCATATAGAGGCCATGTGCTATTGAAACAAGCTGGCCGCTTTTAACAAGGTTATCGAGCGTATGACGCTCTAGATTCTTATCTTTATCTATCAGCCATTGCCGCGTAACCGGCATAGCGTCGGGTATAAGTCTTAGCAGTTCTTGTTTTGTTAAAACATCCATGGTTTATATTTTTTCTCATTTGCGGCATATATTGCCGTAAATTTCAATATAGTTAAACTATATCATAAAAGGTTAGTTTATAAAACTTCAATATTGCGGCGATATATGCCGTATTCATATCAATAGTTAAACTAAAACTAAGGCTATGAGTTATAAAATTAATGATTTCCAATGCTTTTTTACAGTTATGAGCGTTACCCGCTAAAAGGGCGGGTCAGGCTTTACTCGCCAAGGCTCCCCGAACCACTTTAAAGTGAAGTGTTTCGGCCCTGTGGGTGACAATCCTTAACGCGTTAGAAGCGTCAGATATGAATGGCTTGACGCTCCGTTCAAAAAACAAGTGCAGCATTCATAAGGGTTACAGAGAATAAAACTGTCTAAAGATGTTGAATAATGAAACTTGTGTAAGTTCTGATTGGTCTTGGCGCGCTCCGTCAATTCCCAAAGCCAAAAAATAGTCAAAAATGACGGTTTTCACGAAACTGGCGTTTCGCAAACCTTCCGCAATTTTTCCCGATTTTTCGCCCAAGCCCTTCATGGAAGGGTTTGGAAATTGACCTCTCTTGCCGCTTTCAAGCTCCAGTTCCTGTCGCCCCGAAAAAAGAATGTTCGGGGCGCAATTTAAAAAAGAAAGGAATTGAAAATGAACCAAACAACAAACATCACAGAGACACCAACATTGAGAGCAGAAGATTTAAGAAATTTCTGCGGTACGGAAACATGGTTTCGTCACTCGCTATATAGAAAATACCTTTACACAGAGGGCGAAACCATGTTT
>JAJFGT010000229.1 GCA_021776015.1 Alphaproteobacteria bacterium | reverse complement strand
TTTAAGCTGGATCTCTTTTTCAGGGTGAATGGGTATAGCATTTGTCTCTACCATAAGAATCGGTTTTTGAGGATCAGAGGGTACAATTTCCAGGTCTGTCATAAGACTTTTCCTTTTTATTTTATGCTTTGCTTATCAATTTCTTAATGCAAGAACTGATGGAGAGGCTTTTTTAAGAAAAGTTTTTTCTACAAAATCTTGTGAACTTACACCATGAAATAATCTGTCAAATTCCCCATGAAGAGTAATAGAGTTATCACTGTGAGAACAGTGAACAGTCGTTAGCTCAGCCAATGTTTCCGCTAAGGTCTGTGCTATTTCACTCGTCATGGCCTCATGATTAAAAGTTACTTTCACTTCCTCTGTCCTAGAGAGAAATCTTTCTGCTCCTCCAGCTAGAAGGGTAATCCCCTGATTCAATAAATCATCCGAGGCGTTCAAAGAAAGGGCTTCAATCTCAATATTATCTGGCTTCAAATCAGCCAAAAAAGGTGCTAAAAGCGCTGTAAAGGTTTCTTTGAGCTTGATCTTTTTTTCAGGATCAATAGATATAACATTTGTCTCTGTCATGCGAGTTAGCCTCCATAAAATATTTATTTATGTCTTCTTTATCATGACGTTTTCATAATTTCAATAGAGAATTCATGATTACGACAATTTTCAAGAAAAGGACACCTGATCTAAGGATAACTTAAGGTTGATAATGTGCGAGCGTAAGGGAGCCGTACTCATCTTGTAGCAATTCCTTTGGGTCAGCAAGATAACCTCTTGAGAGAACAAGAGCACCTTTTGAATCTTTTCTATCGACCCATTGTGTGTGAAGAATTAGTGTTTTGTTCTTATGGGTGATAATACGTGCGGCATATTCTCCGGGCTTTGTGAGTGGTTCTATCTCTTCATAGGTTCCAAGCATTTCATTGCTCCGCCACGTATGAACCGCCCCTGTGTTTGATGTTGACACCAAGATGTAATGGAATCCGTTCAATTCAAAATAAACAGGGCATTCCATTTCGTTGTAGAGGCGCGGGTAAATAAGGGGTGGCTGTATATCCCACTTCACAAGATCATTGGAGAAAGCAATAGCGACACAGCCATTCCTTTCTTCATTTACGCCCTTTTCTTTAGCTGCAATGAACATGACATAACGGTTTTGGCTCCTGTCCTTAACGACATACGGATCGCGCCATGCCATTTTTCCTGAGTTCTGGTACCAACGTGGGTCTGCAGACAGAATAGCGGTGTTACTGTGCCTTATCCATTTGCTGTTCTTGAAATCATAATCTGCACGCCCGATTTCTTGATAGAAATAAGGGTGTTTTTTTACACCCGTATAAAACATAAAACGTTTTGAAACATCATCATTAAAGAGTGTCTTCATGGTCCAGATAGCGCTATTGTCAAACCTATCTGGTGCGAGGCTAATATTGAATATATCAGGGTATGTTTGCCAATCTATCAAGTCTTGTGATGTGGCAAAACCATAGCTGTTTTCTAGTATTGTCGCGTCGTAATCTGTCGTGGCGATGGGTGGTCCCTGTAAATGGATGAGCTCATAGCTCTGGGTGTGAGGGTTGAAGCTTACATCAAAATCGTTCAAACATTTTTCAGGGGGCTTATACATCTTTGTTTATTCTTTTTGGCTTTGCACTTTTACAAGTTTGGTCACTTAGCTTCATTTGGGGGCCTCGTAAATTTATTGATCTTAGAAAGCCCCCAATTATCTTGGATTGAATAGGACTAGATCGGAGAAGGCAAAGCTAATAATAGCTTAAAACCTTTATCTCACCTATAATATTATAATAGAGAGGTATACTGAACATCGCGCTTTTTACACGATCTGGTGTTGGATAAACGGTTGAACAAAAACATCAAAACGATTTGTTCTAAACCCTTCAGCGATCACTCCATACCCAGTTTCTTCTGCCCACTCTATTTCAAGCCCCAAACGACGACCAAGTTCATTTGTAACTTCATAGAATATGCCAGAAAACTCTCCTGTATTTGGATTTTTAATCAGACTTGGATCATAAATGCCATATCCACATATGATTTTTCCCGACTTCATAACACGATCATATACTGAACTTTCATCAGCATAAGTGGGAAACGAAAACATGATTAACAAAAGAATGAGGAGATATTTCATAGTGAGTCATTTTTCTCAAGATCTTCAAATAGGTTCGCTAGACACCATTTGCGCTTAACTGCTATTAAATTAAACGCATTTGCTAATATAAGCAGTGCATAAAACATCAAGGAAATATCGACAAACTCTAGATTATGTCCTCGCCCCAAAAGTTCTTCTAGCCTCGGATTTATAAGAAATATGACGTCAACAGCCACGACTATTGCACCAATTATTGTAGCATATATTATAAACTTTTTATATTCTATGAAAAGCATCCCGCACACTAAAGCAGAAAACAACAATACAAAATCCAGCATACTCCCCAGAAGAGAGCCAAGAACAAAACCTGATTCGTTTCCAATGATAAGAAATAGAAAAAATATGACTGCCACTGGGGAAAGTAAAAAATAAAGGTGTGGCATATTAATTAATTTATTCATAAAACTAGATCCTTCGTTCTTTTGAATAGTTTCAGCAATAACATCAGGCGGTGTATCTTTTTTGACAAAACCATTTTTATTGTCCCTTTTGTTTTAACCGTTTGGAACGGTACTGCGAGCAGTATACGACCAAATCTTCTTAGGCGCA
>JAJFGT010000228.1 GCA_021776015.1 Alphaproteobacteria bacterium | reverse complement strand
TAATTTGAAATATTATTTCAAAAACGGGCCTTTAACGCCTATTTATTTAACATATATAATTTATTTCCTGTTGATAACTCAAAAAACTATAAAATGATAGCTAATGACTTGAAATACAATTGTTTTTGGAATCTTGAGTCTTGAGAATTATATTTTGCCCGCTGGATTTGCTTTAGATTCATTTGGCTTAATCGCAAGACAGCCTTAAAAGGCTGAGGCAAGGAATCATATTGTCTTACAATATCTAAATTGCGATTCGCCTCATCCGCAATCATCTTTATAACATCAGAGTCTGTATAAGATTTTTTCAAATTATCAGGAAGAAAGCGTTCTGACTGAGATGATTCAATAAAAGGAATGGCCCGTAAAAATTTTAACAAGCCATAAGCAATACCCAAATGATTTAATACATCTTGATCAATTTCTTTGTTTATCTTATCTCCACAGATCTGATATATCATCTCTAAAAGGGGTACATTGATCCCTTCTATATATGTAACAAACGATTCAAGAGTATCAATAGACTCACATTTTATATCAAACTCTCGTGCAGAAAACAGAATTTCAAAACTCTCTTTGGAAATGTTTTCTTTTTGAACCGAATCGGCAAGACATATAAGAATTTGATGAGAAGGCTTTGTTTCTTGGCTTGCATAGAGTTTTTCGATTTCTTCACGCCACCATTGAAGTCGAATCAACCCTAAGTTTGAATCTGAGACAATTTCTGGTATTTTAGATATCTCACAATTAAACGCCAAAACAGCCCATATATGAGATTGTTTTTGACGTGGGGCGCATAAACTCACCAAATAACGGTCATAGTCCTGCTCTTTTACAAGCTTTCGACAATATTCAATAGCTGGGTCTCGAGTTTTAGACATTTTATGATTGTTATTCGAGCAAAAGAGTTTAATTTACAGGATAGAATTCACTTATAAACAAAAGCTGAGGAGTTGACTATGACTTTTACCCTTCCCCCCCTTCCCTATGAAAAAGATGCTCTCCTTCCTCATATGTCCCCAGAGACATTTGACTATCATCATGGAAAACATCATCAGGCCTATATCAATGTTGCTAATGAACTCCTCCCCGGTAGTGGACTAGAAGGCCTTTCCTTAGAAGATGCTCTTCTCAAAGCAAAGGGGAAGCTCTTTAATCAGTTGGGACAGCATTATAATCACTCTTTATTTTGGGAATCTATGAGCCCAACAGGTGGTGAACACGCTATGCCCGCCACATTAGCGGATAAAATTGAAACTGATTTTGGTGGATACGATTCTTTCCACGCAACATTTATTGCCAAAGGAACGGGTCAATTTGGATCAGGTTGGGTTTGGCTTGTCCTTAATAATGAATCTAAAAAGCTTGAAGTTGTGGGAACAGCTAATGCAGATTGCCCTCTCACAGACAACAAGACACCTCTCCTTGTCTGTGATGTTTGGGAACATGCCTATTATATTGACTACAGGAATGCTCGCCCTCAGTTTTTAACTGTTTTCTTAGACAGTCTTGCCAACTGGGAAAATGCTATGACGCGCCTTGTCGAAGCAAGTTAAGAAGAAGGTAAAGGCATAAGGGCGGCAACGACACGACGTGCTTCACTCATCAAGACGTTATAGGTTCGGCAGGCTGCGCCTGTATCCATAGGTTCAACATGAAGACCTGACTCTCTTAATGCTTGTTTTAATATAGGGTTTAAAAACTCTATACGTGTTCCCGTTCCCAGAAGAACAATATCGATACTGTCTGCTACTTCAATTAGAGGTTGGAAGTCTTTAAGTGTAAGAGCGCCCTCTCGTGTCCATTCTGTTGCATAGTGAGGCGCAACTAAAACAGAACCAGAATAAAGTTCTCCACTAATTTTAAAGTGTCCACTTCGATAACTCTGAATAATTTTTTGATGAGACTCAATAAGTGGCGTCAAATCCATCTTTATGAATCTTCTTTTTTATCTGAGGTATCCTCTTCAACACCTGTTTTATTCTCTCCTCGAATACGAAAGAGCATGAGAAGAGGCGCTGCGACATAAACAGAAGAATAGGTTCCTAAGATCACACCGAAAATCAATGCATTCACAAAACCTTGAATAACCCCTCCTCCAAAAACGAACAAGGCGACCAATGCAAGAAGCGTTGTAATCGATGTCATAATGGATCGAGTCAGCATTTGATTGACAGATAAATTAAATAATTCAGGAAGAGGTTTCTTCTTATATTTTCGTAAGTTGTCACGAATCCTATCAAAGACGACCACCGTATCATTGATTGAATACCCAGCTACAAGAAGAACCGCTGCCAATGTTGCCAAGTCAAAACTTGCTTGCGTAAAGGCAAAGAAACCAAGAACTCCTATGGTATCATGGAGAAGTGCTAAAATAGCGGCTACTCCAAATTGCCATTCAAAACGAATCCAAACGTAGAGCAAAATTCCAAATAAAGAAAAGCAGAATGCCATAAGCCCTGCTTTCTTCAATTCATCTCCCACCTGTGGCCCTACATATTCAACACGACGATATTCTATAGCCTCAAATGACTCTGAAAGAGCCACTTTAACGGCCTCAATGGCTTCTTCTTGAGCAATTTGATTACTCTTCTCATCGTCCATCTTCTGCTGAGCCATGCGGATCAATAAATCTTTAGGGTCTCCAAACTCTTGGATCGAGACAGAGCCTAGATCTAAGCCATTTAGATTCTTCCGTAACTCTTGTAAATCAGGGGTTGTTTCAACACGGATTTCAATGAGAGTTCCCCCTGTGAAATCAATGCCTAAATTTAATCCTCGTGTTGTTAATAAAAAGAGCGTGCCTAAGATCATCAAAAGAGAGACGACATAGGCAATTTTACGAAAGCCAATAAAGTCAATATTTGTGTCAGAAGGAACAAGTTTCAAAAGCATGGTTTTCACTCTATATTATATGATCAATGTTTGTGGTTTTCTCTTCTTAATCCACGTTGCCACAAGTAATCTTGTCAACATGATGGCAGAAAAGAGGGATGTTAGAATACCTATCGTTAAGGTCACAGCAAATCCTCTAACAGGACCACTTCCGAATGAATAGAGGAACAAGGCGGCAATCAGTGTTGTCATGTTTGCATCTATAATCGTTGACATGGCCTGTTTATAGCCTAAATCAACAGCAGAGATGACAGAGCGCCCCGAACGAAGTTCTTCACGAATTCGTTCAAAGATCAAAACATTGGCATCGACGGCCATCCCGATTGTCAGAATAATTCCTCCAATTCCTGGGAGAGTCAGCGTTGCCTGTAAAGATGAGAGGACAGCAAAGACCAATGCCATATTGATTGTTAAGGCAAAGGCTGCGAAAACTCCAAATAAACCGTAACTCACCATCATATAGAATAAGATAAAGAGCAAAGCCAAAAGACCTGCAATGGCCCCAGCTCGCACAGAGTCACGCCCCAAAGAAGGTCCAACTGTCCGCTCTTCTACAATCGCAAGAGGTGCAGGAAGCGCCCCTGCCCGCAAAAGCAAGGACATATCGCTTGTTTCTTGTACCGTGAAGTTCCCTGTAATAATAGCAGCACCGCCACAAATAGGCTCATTAATACGAGGGGCTGATACAATTTTCTTATCTAAAACAATCGCAAATGGTTTTCCACTATTCTTACGTGTAACGTCACAAAATCTCTTTGCTCCCACACCATTTAAACGAAAACTCACAACAGGCATTCCATCTTGAAAAGCGGGTTGCGCATTGGTCAACATATCTCCTGTTAAGATCGGGCGACGCTTTACAGCTGTTTTATTCCCTGCCATGTCTTTGTTGGGGAAACTAACTGTATCTAAGCCCCCATCAAAATCTACAAGATGAAATGTTAATTTTGCTGTCTTCCCTAAAAGATCTTTTACTCTTTGTGGATCATCTAATCCAGGGAGCTGAAGAACAATCCGTCGATCTCCTTGACGTTGAATCACAGGCTCACTTGTCCCCGTCTCATCGACACGACGACGCACAATCTCAATGGATTGTGCCAAAGTTTGATCTTCTATTTTTTTCAATGCGGCTGATTCAAAGATGACATTTATTGTATCTTTTTTAACTGTTACAAATGCACGATCATCAATTTTACGAACAATGTCTTTAGCTTCATCGCCTTGAGAAGGATCTTTCAAAATCATAAAGAATCCATTCTCTCGAAGGCCTTTACGTGTCACATGTATAGATGCTTTTCTTAGATCTTTTTTAGCTTCGTCAAAAAAACCTTCTACTTGCTCTTTAACAACGACATCAACATCAACATCTAAAAGTAAATGAGAGCCTCCTTGCAAATCCAATCCTAAATTGATTGAGTTATGAGGCATCCATGAAGGAAGGCTATTTTCTAAGTAACTCCGTGTATTCTCATTTACAAAGTTGGGCATAGCAAAAAGGACTGCCCATACACTGACAGCCACGATCAGAAATATTTTCCAACGAGAAAAATGGATCATTATTTAACAGTCTTTTCTGGCTTGTCTGAAGATGATTTCTTAGACGATGTTTTTGAAGGTGTCTTTTTGTCTTTCTTCGGTTTATCGTCGTTAGCAACCTTAGCTGTCTGAGGAATCGCCTCTGCATAGGTTGACATGACCGCCGATCTCAAAATAACAAGCGTTGAACCTTCAACCTTAATTGTCATTTCATGATCATTAAGAATTTTATCAACTGTCCCAATAACGCCCCCTTGGGTTACAATCTTAGTCCCCTTTTTAAGAGTAGAAAGCATTTCTCCATGCTCCTTAATGCGTTTTTTCTGAGGACGAATCATCAGGATGTAAAACATAAGAACTAGAACGGCAATCAAGCCCATATTCATCATAAAAGCTTCCCCTGCACTTGGAGCATCAATAGGTGCTTCGTTAACAATATCTGATGAAAGCATACTTGTAGTAAGATCTTCTGCTTGTGCATACGCCTTTGAAATAAACATGTTTTACTCTTTCTCTCTATTATATAAATACCATATAGGTCAAAACTATGCGGGAACTATAGACTCTCTTTATACAAAAACAAGAGGTGTTTCACACTCCATCCACTTAAAAATGAATTTGATGTGAGTAAATTCTTTTCAGAGCACGAGATATCTTCAAGCTAAGATCCTATATATTTCTTAGGGTTTAATGTTTTAACCCCCTTACGAATTTCAAAATGAAGCTGAGGAACTTTTACACTTCCCGTTGATCCAACGGTTCCAATAACCTCTCCACGTCGAATCCGCTGCCCTTTTTTGGCAAGCATTTTATCCATATGAGCATAGGCGGTAACATAACGATCCGCATGTTTAACTAAGATCAATTTTCCATACCCCTCCAACTCACTATCAGCATAAACAATAATACCATTTTCTGCTGCACGGATAGAGGTGCCTCTAGGGGCTTTAATATTCATACCGTCATTGTGAAGACTATCTTTTTTGGCACCAAAGCTAGAAATAACCTCTCCACGGACAGGTGTCATAAAGCGGGAGGAACTTCTTGGATCTGGCGTGATCTCCCGAACCTTTGCAATTGATTTTCTCTCTGTATAGACAGGTTTCCTCTCTGGGATTTTCTGACCATCTGCCTGATCTATGGCTTGTAATTGTCTTTCCTTTGGAACATACGTTTTTCCATCATAGGCTGTTTTTACAACATCTCCGTAACTCACAGAAGATGGCACCTGTAAAATCTGCCCTTTCTGAATTGTGTAAGGAGTCTCTAAATGGTTCAAGTGAGAAAGATCTGTCATTGAAATTTTGAAAACGCGAGAAATACTATAGAGAGTATCTCCTGTTTGAACCTCATAGGTTTTAGGCACAGGTAAAATAAGCCTCTGACCCTTCTCTAATTTGTAGGGTGGATAGACTCTGTTTAACTCCATTAAATCTTTCATCGGTAAATTATAACGTTGAGACAAGCTCCAGAGCGTATCTCCTACATGCACTGTATGAACCCCATTTCCATTCCCGCTGTCATTAGTCCCGTAATGATACACACGTACAGATTGCGTGTCATGCGTACAAGACAGTAGGAATAGAGTCATAAATAAGAATAAAAATTTCATAAAACAACATCAGGAAGAAGTGGAACAAATCGAACGGACATGAGATCTTTCATAGAATAAGTCTCTTCATTTTCTTTTTTATAAACACGCAAAACCTGCTCTCCCGTTGACTTTTCTATCGGGATAACAAGAATCCCCTGAGGGGCAAGTTGACTGATAAGCGCAGGAGGGGCTTTATATTTTGCTGCTGCCGTAACAATAATGCGATCAAAAGGAGCTTGAATCGACCAGCCTAGCATCCCATCACCAACAATGGCCGTAATGTTGCGAAGCCCTAGGGCTTCAAAACGTTTTTCTGCTAACTCGAAAAGAGGTTGGTGGCGCTCAATTGTATAGAGCCGGCGACAAAGTGTTGCAAGAATCGCCGCCTGATATCCAGAACCTGTTCCAACTTCTAAAACTTTGTGACGGTCGTTCAGCTCAAGGGCTTGTGTCATAAGCGCCACAATTTGAGGCTGACTTATAGTTTGCCCCAGTCCAATGGAGAGTGCCTTATTTTCATACGCCAAATTTTCGAAAGCATCTGAAAGAAAAAATTCTCGTGGAATTTGTTCAATAGCACTCAATACGTCGGTATCACGGACACCTTGGCGACGAAGCTCCATAACCAATCGAATTTTACGTGTATCCATACGTTGCATAACCTGAAGCAAAAGAATCTCTCTTTGAATTTTTTTAAATAAAAAAGTTATTAGAAACGAATCAGAGGAGATCCGCCCTTCCATTCTGGGCCAAAGGCTTATTTTTCTCAAGAGCTTTTCTATTTCGGATCAATTAGACTCATTTGAAAGGAATGCCCAACTCTTCTTTTCTTTTTTTAGATCAGGCATAAGAGGTTGCCCTATTATTTTCTTCTTTTCAATTTCCTCTCGAGTTTTATCCAACAGAATAAAACGTTGAACCGATGTGGGGTGTGCTAATCTTCCCTGATTTTTTAGAGAAGAGTCTTTATATTCTACAGCTATTCGCCTCCAAAAATGAGGGGCTTGTTTAGTATCAAATCCCGCACGCTCTAACATATATAGACCTATATAGTCAGCCTCCTGCTCAAACTCTACAGAATTATACTGACCTCCCCATAAACCACTCCATTTCTGAAAAGGTCCCGCCTTGCTCATATGAGATAAATCCCCTGCATAAATATTGGATGCAATATCAACAGACAAACCTACGAGTTCAGCAAGTGTTTTATTATCTTTAATTTTTTGATTATGACGCATTACGTTATGCGCTAACTCGTGCCCTATAATAAGAGCAAGCTCTTCATCTGTCTTTGCAAAACGTTGAATCCCACGTGTGATATATATTTTACGTCCATCTGCTGATGCATTCACCTCAAGGGATTCTGGTTCATACTTAATGCTATATTGACAGATTGGCTCAAGAGGAAAATGAGCCTCATAGGAACCATTTCCTCGTTGAAAAAGAGCTGTAATAGACTCTCCTTGATAATTTTTAAGGGCATTTTTAAAGGTTTCA
>JAJFGT010000227.1 GCA_021776015.1 Alphaproteobacteria bacterium | reverse complement strand
CGTTTAAGTTATGTGGATGGTTGTACAGATTCTTTGCTTATTCCTCCAACGAAAATGGGTGATCCCTGTTTGAACTTACTCTGTTTTCCATCGGGCGCTGATCAGACAATGCATACACATCCCTCAGATCGTATTGGAATGATTATTGATGGAGAGGGAGAATGTGTAACCCCAAAGGGAGTATATAAGCTAAATTCTGGTATGATCTTCTGTATTCATAAGGATGGTCTTCATAAATTCAGGACACCATTTGATCAACCAATGCGTGTTTTAGCTTATCACCCTGATAGTGACTTTGGACCTACAGATCAAATTCATCCAATGATCAATAGAACAATAATCAAAGGGATAAGTGCCTCTATAGTAAAGCAATCTAAGGCTTCAGAGAAATGTGCCTGATATATTGAAATTTAGAAAAATACATAAAATTTTAGATAAATTAGATGATAACTTAATTAAAGAATAAAGCTTTTCTGATCTAATGAAAGGAGTACGATGAATAACGTATAGTTAAGTATGGGTATAAAATAACGAGTGGAAAACAAAATAATGTCCAGTTTATATGAGTCTATTACATATAACATTTTGGAAGATGATGGGGATAAAGACAAGCCATCATCTTTTGTTGTATCTGATCCATTTTTAATGGATTCGCCAACTTTCATTCCTCAAGAAGAGACAGCTCCTGACACAAAAGGTATTCCCACTGACCCCTCTTTAGATCCCTTAGCGGGAGGCTATCAATGGCATTTAACGGGAACATGGGGTATTAATGCGGATGAAGTCTGGCCTGATTATACAGGGCAGGGTGTAAAGGTTGCTGTCTTTGATGATGGATTTGACTATACACATACTGATCTTGCTCCCAATTATCGTACAGATCTAGATTTTGACACAAGTGGGGGGAATGACAACGATGCGATTGCAGGCGCATCAGACAGACATGGAACTGCTGTATCTGGTGTTATAGCGGCTGATGACAATGGAACAGGTCAAGTCGGTGTAGCTTTCGATTCTGAGATTATTGGAATTCGACGGAGTTTTGGATCGGGTAGCTTTACAGATACAATTGAAGGGTTTCAACATGCTCTGACATCTGGGGCAGATGTTATGAATAATAGCTGGGGTGCCACAACTATTTTTGTTGATCACCCAACAAAAGACTACTTCGGAGACGATACAACAGAAGTCATTAGTTCTATGATTGATCTTGTTGATCAAGGTAGGGGAGGGTTAGGAACTTCTATAGTTTTTTCTGCAGGGAACTCAAGAGGAAGTGATGACAATGTTAATTATCACGGATATCAAAATAACCCTTATACTATCACGGTTGCAGGAACAGATATCAATGGAACAATCTATGATGCCAGCACCCCGGGAGCCGCTATTTTAGTATCAGCAACGGGTGAAAATGTAACAACCACAGATGGATCAGGAAGTTCGGGGTATGTGCCTGGAGATAGTGTTCAGATTAGTGGAACCTCTTTTTCTGCTCCAACAGTATCGGGGGTTATTGCCTTAATGTATGAGGCAAATGCAGATTTAGGGTATAGAGATGTCCAAGATATTTTGGCGATGTCATCTCGTCAATTATTAGATTCCACATGGCAAACCAATGGAAATACGCATTGGAATGGAACTGGAATGCATTTTAGCCACGATTATGGGTATGGTTTAGTTGATGCATATACAGCCGTTAGATTGGCAGAAACATGGACAGAGCAAAAAACATATGCCAATATGGAAACGATATCAACATTAGGGACACCCAATATTGCTATTCCTGATAATAGTACCTTAAATCACATTATTACAGTCTCAGGAGACATTGAAATAGAACATATCCTATTGGATCTTGTTGTGCCTCATCAACGGGCAGGAGATTTAATTGTAACGCTTGTCAGTCCAGATGGAACAGAGAGTATTTTGGTAGAGACAGCAGGGAATGGAAGTCTTATTACTGATGCCCACGGCTATACAGGATTAAATTTTCAATTTACCTCCACGGGACATTGGGGAGAAACAAGTGCTGGCGATTGGACACTTCGTATTGAAGATACGCAGCTAGGCAATACAGGGACACTCGAATCTTTTAATCTTCAGTTTTTGGGAAGTACAATCAGCAATAACGATACGTATTATTTTACGGATGAGTTTCAGGGGACTGTTATTACAGATGCGGGGGGTATTGATGCTTTTAATTTAGCCCCTGTCAGGGGTGATGTAACGATTGTAATGGCAGAAGGGGGAAGTAGTACCGTTGCTGGACAGACATTACGCACGTCTAATACAACAATGATCGAAAATGTTACTTTGGGAGATGGGAATGACGCGGTAACAGGAAATGATGCTAATAATATTATCTTAACAGGACGTGGAAATGATAATATTTTTAATTCTAATGGGGATGACACAATAGATGGGCAAGCAGGACTTGATACCATAAATTATAGTGGAAATTTATCTGATTATACAGTGGAGTTTTTAGATCCCATTACTGTTCGTATAACAGATAATGTCGGTGGAGCAGGTGTCGATACTGTACAAAATTTAGAAACATTTGTCTTTAATGACGGGACATTCACATTTATTGAGCTTGAAGCTGTTGTCGCAGAACCTATCCCAGCTGATCCTCTCCTATTTAAACTTGGGTGGGATGGTAATACAGCAAATTATGTAAGTAACCTTATTGAAAATGTAACCCTGACGGCAGGGGGTCTTGGAATTTCAGATGCAACAGGGGATCTTTTAACACTTAACAGGATTAGCGGGGGAAGCGGAGCTCTTACAATTCTTGATCCTGCTGCTCAAGATATTGAATCACTGACCCTTAATTATGCAAGTGCCTTTAACTTAACTTTGTCTGGTGCTAAAACTACAAATATTCACTTAGGGAGTGTGACGTCTTCATTTGTTCAGCTTACGGACACAATGAATGGACGGATTGAAACAGGAGATGGATCAGACACTATAAATATCCAGCTTTCTGAGATTATAGCACCTATTGCAATAGAAGATTATCGTCTCATTGGAAACGGTGGGAATGATAGCTTGACCGTATCAGGAACACATTCAAATATTCGAGTTACAGCTTTTGGAGGAAGTGGGAATGATACAATCACAGTTTCTGTCGCGGGAGATCATTTTCTTTATGGAGAGCTGGGTGATGATATTATTAACGGTTCAAGTGGAAATGAACGAATAGAAGGAGGCGTTGGGAGTGATCAGGTCAATGCAGGCGCTGGAATAGATGTTGTCTATGGTGGGGATGATAATGATACTTTGAATGCTGGACTTGGCGATGACTGGTTGTATGGAGATGGTGGAAGCGATGTTCTCAATGGTGATGGTGGGAATGATAATATGCGAGGAGGTATCGGAGGAGATGTCCTTAATGGGGGAGATGGAAACGATACTCTTTATGGAGAAGATGGAAATGACTTGCTAAACGGTGATGGTGGACGTGATATTCTTATCGGAGGAGATGGCGATGATACGATCAATGGAGGAGAGTGGCACGATTTGATTTACGGTGATGCCGGTATCGATACCATCAATGGTGGTGTAGGAAATGATGAAATTCGAGGAGGGGATGGAAACGATATTATTAATGGGGGCGATGGGATCGATAAAATTCTTGCAGGATTAGATAATGATACTGTTCATGGTGATGCTGGAGGTGATCGTATTTATGGGGAAGATGGAGACGACACTCTTTATGGAGATGATGGGAATGATGTTCTTTATGGAGGGAATGGGAATGATATTCTTATAGGGGGAGTTGGTCAAGATTTTCTCTATGGAGGAGCTGGAGTGGATACGTTCTTCCTTGATCTTAATAATATTGATCGTGTAAAAGATTTTAAACTTTCCGATGGGGATCGTATTGATATATCTGACCTACTTGTAGGGTATGATGTCCTTACAGACGACATTAATAATTTTGTAAAAATTACCATTCAGAGTAATTTCAGAACAGATGTGTCAGTCAACCTAGATGGAGCTGGAAACGACTTTCAATATGTCGGCATTCTCTATGGAAACCTTACGGGGCAAACCGTAGATATGCTGGAAACTAACAATAATCTTATTGCTTAGAATAGCTAGTATTGAGGGCCTACGTAGTCTGTTTACCAATTGATTTGCTTGTATTTTTTAGAGAGCAAGTTTATTCCCTTTAAGGTAGCTGTCTATGCCTTTTTTAAAAGCATTATTGGCTGTATATAAAGCTCCATAATTTTTAAGATCTGAATGGTTAAGAAGGAGAAGTATATTTTCACCATTCTCAAGGCTTAGATCAAAAGCCCCGCGACATTTTTGGGTATCTGAACCAAAAATACATCCATATGAAATTGACTTAACATCTTGACCTATATCTGTATTGTTTCTCAAAGCCTTGTGAAGACGATGATCTAATCGAACTTGATTAAAAAATTTTGAAATT